>NZ_JBIDDG010000020.1:0-124114 GCF_043205005.1 Micromonospora sp. NPDC047620
AGAACAACCACACACCGCCCGGAAACCCCACACCGTGGAGCCCCCGACCCGGGGCATTTCGTTCACATCCCCGCCGCTCTCGCGCCGGGCACTTTTACTACGTTACCTCACCGTCTCCGCCGTGTCAAACCGTTTGTCCCGGTCTGTCGTGCTTCGTGCGGGTTGGCACCGACGAACGTGCGCAACGGCGAACCGCCACACCTGATCATCGGATTTCGGCAGACCGGCCGCTCTGCGGTTTCCCGCGAGCTCGCCCGGTTTCCTGCCGGCGTCAAACCTTACCCGGTCGGCTCCGCTCCACCAAATCCGCCTCGCGACAGATCCGGCGGGCCCCGCCCGGCCCGTGCCGTCCGGGAGGTGACTCCCGACCGACCCGACACCAGTGTGGTGTGGAACTCCAGGTCTTTCGCCCTGTTCGCCCCGTTCCGCGCTGGCAGAGAGAAAGTTACGCGTCTGCGGGTTTGAACGTCAAATCCGGGGGTGGCGTCCCCCGTCACACCATTCCCGCCCGGCTATCCGGCCTGGTCAGCGGCGGTGCGGCACGCTCGGCGGCTCTTCCGGGGAGGTCGTGCCCCGAGCGCACGGCGCCCCGAGCACCCCGGATGTCCCGCGGGGTCGGGCGGCGATTCCGTCAGCGCGTCGACCGGTCGGTACGCCGCCCGGCCAGCCAGGCACGGACGCCGAGCACGCCGACGGTGGTGCCGATGGCCAGGGACGCCGCGATCAGCAGGGCGTGGATCCAGAGGAAGCCCGTGGCGGGGAACTCGCCGACCGTGCCGGTGGACCAGGACCGCGGGTCCTTCCAGATGGCGACCGCGAACCTCGGCCAGATCACCCAGGTCCAGATCCCGACCCCGGTGAGGAAGAGCGCCCAGTTACGCGACAGCACCATGACTGCCGAGTATGCCAGCGCCGGGCGGGCTGGCCGGTGCGGCGGCGGGCCGGCCGAGGCCCAGGTCACGACCCGTCACGGCGGCCGGTTCCGCCATGCGACACCTGGACGCCCGCGGTCCGGCTGCCGACCCTGGCCGCCCGAGCCGGGTGCTGTTCCTGGCAGGGGCTGGAAGGCTGCGCGGAATCCGGGCCGCCCGGTGGGCGTGGCCGGTCACCTGCCGCCGAGTTGCCGGAAGGTGATCGAGTGGCGGAGGGCCGGCACCGGCGGGATGCTGTGCTGCCAGCTCGCCCGCGCCGCGCCGGCGAGCACGTACGCCGACCGCGGCGCCAGCTCCACCTCGTACACCCTGCGGTCGTCGCCGGTGCCCCGCTGGAAGCGCAACAGACAGGCGGCGCCCAGCGAGAGCCCGACCACGGTCGGCCCGAAAGCGGGGGCGTCGCGGTGCCAGCCGATGACCGAGCCCGGCGGGTACCGGGTGACCAGGGCCTGCGCGAGCGAGGTCGCCGGGACGCCGGCGAGCGCTGCGCACCGCTCCCGGACCCCGTGCAACTCCACCGGCAACGCCTCGGCCTCGGTGAGCTGGAACGAGCCGTAGTCGTAGTCGAAGCCGAAGTGGCGGACGGCCCGCCGGGCGATCTGCCCGTGCATGCGGATCTCCCGGAAGTCGAACGCGGCGAGCGCGGTGAGCAGTGACCGCTCCTCGTCGGGGTCGACCATGTCCGGCTGGTACGTCAGACCCGCCGGTCGCTCGTGGACGCCACGCATCCGTCCCATCAGCCCGACGGTAACGGCAGAGCGAGGCCGGCGCGGGCGCATCCGGCGCACCCGTTCCGCCATTTCCACAATTGCGGGACGGGGCACCGAACGGGTGGTCGCGGAAACGGGAGGCCCACCTCGGGCCGGGGGCCTCCCCAGCTCCGTCAGAAGCAGGTGCCGATTCCGCCGATCGCGGGGTTCGCCCGGTCGTGGTAGTGGATCGTGCCGGTCGGGTCGGCCATGAAGCCGCCCCAGATGATGCAGCCACCCTTGACGTACGCCCTGGTCGGGCCGGCCGCCCACAGCCTGTTGCCGTCGTCGACCTGGGTGGGCAGGTACTGCGCGGCGAGGTAGACCTGGGTACGGGTCAGCGAGCCGGCGTACGCGGACTTGACGGTGACCGTGCAGCCGTACCCGACGACGGGGTTGTACATCAGGTAGACGGTGCCGAGCCGCACGCCGGTCTGCGCGTGGTGGATCGGGTCCTGGTCCTGGACGGTGTAGCCGAGCCCGCAGAGCGCCTGCGGCGTCACCGGGTTGACGACGGCGGCCTGTGCGGTGGCCCCGGCCCCGGCGACGAGCCCGACCGCGACGGCGAGCACGAGCCCGATCCGACGAATGGTGCGGTACATCTGCGTCCCCCTCTTCTTCCTGCGACGGATACGGGACCAGAATGGTCGGCCGGCGGCCACGGAACGAATGTGGCGGGTGAACACTCCGCATTGCGCCTCGATGTGCGGTCGCCCAATTCCGACCGACGCCACCTGCGAAGAGGCATCGCCACTCATCGGCGGTCGACGACTATGACGAATTTCGCACGAGACATTTCTGTGAACCGAAAATTGCCGAATTGTTTCCTGGTCGCGTGGGTTGGGCAATGATTCCCCGACCGCGAACGACCGTCATCGGAGGTGGCCCGTGCAGCCGTCGACGTTCAACCCCTGGGCCTGGCGCGATCCGGCCGCCCTCGCCGGCGGGTACGCCGGGGCGAGCCCCGACGCCGCGCCGCCGGACGGGCCGGAGGGCGGCGGCAACGGACCCGACGCCCCGGGCCCCGGCACTCCGGTCGACCTGGTCGGCTACCGGGTGGAGGCCACCGACGGGCAAATCGGCTCGGTCGACGCGGCCAGCGACGACACCGACGCCCGCTGGCTGGTGGTGGACACCGGGCCGTGGATCTTCGGCCACAAGGTGCTGCTGCCGGTCGGCACGGTGACGCGGGTCGACCACCTGGACCGCACCGT
Source organism: Micromonospora sp. NPDC047620 (assembly GCF_043205005.1). Taxonomy (NCBI): domain Bacteria; kingdom Bacillati; phylum Actinomycetota; class Actinomycetes; order Micromonosporales; family Micromonosporaceae; genus Micromonospora; species Micromonospora sp. NPDC047620. The sequence continues at coordinate 2,896 of NZ_JBIDDG010000020.1, forward strand.
GCACGTGGACCGCACCCGGAAGCAGGTCAAGGAGTCCCCGGCCTTCGACCCGGACGCCTACCAGGAAACCGACTACCGGGACCGGGTCGGCGACTACTACCGGGAGACCTACCGGCAGCGCTGACCCGGGGCCGGTCCCGCACGGAGCGACCGGTTACGGTAGGAAACATGGTCCGGCCGATCAGCTACGCGCCGGGGGTCGTCGACCCGGTCGACGGCCTCCCGCTCGGCGTCGTGACCACCTTCCCCACCAGCTCCGGCGACGGCCGCGAGCAGATGATCGACCTCCTTCGTGCCGGCGGACTGCGGTTCCGCGACGGCGGGCGATGGCGGTCGGCTCACTGAGCCGACCCCGACCGATCCCGGGACCCTCCCGGTCGGCGCGCGACCGCGCGCACCTCGTCCGTCACGCACGAAAGGCCTACCACCATGTCTGTTCCACGAATGCTCACCGGGGACCGCCCCACCGGGCGGCTGCACCTCGGCCACTACGTCGGCAGCATCGCCAACCGGGTGCGGCTGCACCAGCGCTACGAGAGCTTCTTCATCATCGCCGACCTGCACATGCTCACCACGCGCAACACCCGCGAGGACATCGAGCGGGTCGCGGTGAACGCCCGGGAGATGGTCACCGACGTGCTGGCCGCCGGCGTCGACCCGGCGCAGGCGACCTTCTACCTCCAGTCGGCCATCCCCGAGGTCGGCGACCTGAACACCCTCTTCCAGAACCTGGTCACGGTGCCCCGGCTGGAGCGGGTGCCGTCGCTGAAGGACATGGCCCGCGACTCCGGCAAGGAGGAGATGCCGTACGGCCTGCTCGGCTACCCGGTCCTCCAGGCCGCCGACATCCTCTGCGTGAAGGGGCAGGTCGTCCCGGTGGGCAAGGACAACGCGGCGCACGTCGAGGTGACGCGGGAGATCGCCCGGCGCTTCAACCACCTCTACGGAGAGGTGTTCCCCGTGCCGGAGATGATCGCGTCCGAGACGCCGACCCTGGTCGGCACGGACGGCCGGGCGAAGATGAGCAAGAGCCTGGGCAACGCCATCTCGCTCTCCGACGACGCGGCGACCGTCCGCCGTACGGTGATGGGCATGTACACCGACCCGAACCGGGTCCGCGCCGACGTGCCGGGCACCGTCGAGGGGAACCCGGTCTTCGCGTACCACGACATCTTCAACCCGGACCGTGGGCAGGTCGACGACCTCAAGGAGCGGTACCGGGCCGGGCGGGTCGGCGACGTGGAGGTCAAGGAGAAGCTGGCCGTCGCGCTCAACCGGTTCCTGGACCCGATCCGCGAGCGCCGGGCGCGGTTCGAGGCCGACCCCGGGTTGGTCGACGAGCTGATCGTCGAGGGCACCGAACGGACCCGGCACGAGGTGCGGCAGACGGTCGTCGAGGCGCGCCGGGCGATGGGACTGACGAGCGCGTACACCCAGGTGCGGCGGCGGGCCGAGCGGCGCCGCAAGGCCCGGGCCACGCCGGCCTGAGCGGTCGTACGCGCAGCGCCCGGCCCGGGACCGGGACCGCCCGGTTCCGGGCCGGCCGCCGCACCACCGAACTGGCGTGCATGGCCGGCCCCGAGCGGGGCAAGTGAAGCATCATGGGCGGCTGCGACACGAGGTCGTCTGCCCGCCCGGCGGCGCGAGGATCAGCCGATCGGCGGCACGGCCCTGGTGCCGTTCGGCGACTACAACGGCGACGCGAATCCCGACCTGCTCGTGCGCGACGGCAACGGGTACATGAAGGCGCACCTGGGCACCGCTACCTGTGCTCGGCATCGACGCCAACGGCGTGATGTACCACTACCTCAGCAACGGCAACAAGGGCTGGAGCGCGCGTGTCAAGGCTACGCCGGCTGGAACATCTACAACAGCGTCGTGGCCATCGGCGACCTGGACGAGGACGGCCACAACGACCTCGTCGCCCGCGACGCGGGCGGCCTCCTCTGGCGTTACTCCGGGCTCGGCAACGGTTCCTTCGCCGCCCGGGTCCAGGCCGGCAGCGGCTGGAACATTTTCAAGATCATTATCTGAGCGTGCCCGCCACGGACCGCCCCCGGACGCTCACGGCGACCGGGGGCGGTCCCGTCTCCGGGCGGAACCAGGTGCAACCCACCGGTCCGCTCGCGCGTGTGCCTGCGACGGCTGACGCCAGCCGCAGCCACGGGGATGAGAGGCGACGTGATGCCATGCCGGTCAAGCCGATGGTCGTGACGCCGGACGACGCCCGTGCCACCGACTTCGACGAGTTCTACCGGGCCAGGTTCCAGTCGCTCACCCTCCAGCTGTACGCGTACGCCGGAGACCTCGCCGAGGCGCAGGATCTCGTGCAGGAAGCCTTCTGCCGGGCGTACGTCCGCTGGCAGAAGATCCGGGACTACGACGACCCGGCCCAGTGGGTGCGGCAGGTGGCGTGGAACCTGGCCACGAGCCGCTTCCGGCGCCGCCGGACGGCGGCCAACTTCCTCCGCCGGCAGCGCCTGACGGTCGTCGACGGCCCCGATCCCGACCGGGTCGCCCTGGTCAAGGCCCTCTCCACGCTGCCGCCCAAGCACCGTCGAGCCGTCGTGCTGCACCACATGGCCCAGCTCTCCGTCGCCGAGATCGCGGCCCAGGAGGGCGTCGCCGAGGGAACCGTCAAGTCCTGGCTGAGCCGCGGGCGTGCCGCGCTGGCCAGGCAACTCAGAGGAGACGTGTCATGAGCGAGCACGACGACGTCCAGTTGATCGACGACGCCTTCGGCCGGCTGACCGCCGACCTTGGACCCACGGTCCGTCCCCCCGGCGGCGTACGCGACATGGTCGCCCGACGGCGCAGGACGCGGGTCACCACGGCGACCGTCGCCGCCGGCCTGGTGGCCGTGCTGCCGGTGGCGGCGTTCATGGGCACAGGCCGCGGCCAGCCCGGCCCGGACCCGGCCACGGTCGGGGCCAGCGCCGACACCACCGGCATGCCGAGCGCCCCGAGCGCGAGCGCCACGCCGTCACCGAGCGCGTCCCCGTCGAGGACGGTCCCGGCGCGCGGCGGCGGCCCCGTCACGGTGGCGGAGCTGACCGCCGCGCCCGTCGCCGTACCCGGCTGGCCCTGGACCGGTCCGTCCGGCGCGACCTGCGCCGACGGCCTCGTCCGGCTGGCGTCGTCGGCCAAGGTCAGCGGTGCCAGGGTGGGCGTCGTGGAACTGCGCCAGGCCGACCTCGACGGGGACGCCGAGCTGGAGACCGCCGCCCTGCTGCGGTGCGGGCACGGCGCGGAGCAGGTGGTGGCGTTCGACCGGGACGCCGCCGGCCGCGTCGCCACCCTCGGCCAGGTGGTCGCGACCACCGCCGAGATGCCGGCCATCGTCGACATCGGGCCCCGCCCGCGCGGCGGCCTCACGGCCACCGTCGCCGACTCCCGCACCGCCGTCGACCAGCAGCGCCAGGAGCGGCAGTACGCCTGGAACGGCGACGGTTACGGGCAGGTGGGCGGGGACACCAGCTTCCCGGTGAAACAGCGCCCGGTCGACCTGGGCCTGACCGTCGCCACGCCCGTCGCCGGGCCCGTCTCGGGGCCGTGCGAGGGAGCGACGCGCCACGTCTCCGTCACGTTCACCGTCACGAACCACAGCAGGCAGGTCTCCGACCGGTTCCACCTGGAGTGGCGGGGCGGGGCGTTCCTGCCGAACGGCTCGTACGACGGCCCCTACTGGCTGGACACCCCCGGCCATCCCGCGCAGGACGGCGGGCACCGGGGACTCAAGCCGGGCGAGAGCGTCGACCTGACCTTCGAGTTCGACATCGACGCCTGCGTGACCGACTGGGGCTTCACCACGGACATCCGCACCGGCCGGCCGGATCCCGACACGGGCAACAACCACGTGCTGTGGTGGCTGCGGACCGGGTGACCGGTCTGGTGGCGACGGACGGTTGTCGTTAGGTTGCAGCTCGAGCATCCTTACTGCCTTCGATCGGGGAAGTCGACGCCGTGTCGCACATCGAAAAGATCACCGGGGAGCTTCGTGCGTTGACGGCCGGAGTCGACAGGGCCCAGGGGCTGGCGGCCGCCGCCGACAAGCAGGCCCAGGAGGTGGCTCTGCGGGCCGTCGGCGCCGGCTTCGCCGCCGTGGCTGCGGGCCTGGCCCGCGTGCGGGACGCCATCGCGGGAATCCGGGGTGGCCTGGGCGGCCTCGCCACCACGCTCGGCGAGGCCGCGAAGGCGACCGCGGCCGTCCCGCAGGAGGCCACGCCGGACGAGACGACCGCCGGGCTGACCCCCGTGGGCACCGCGATCGACGGCATGCGCGGCGCGGCCGCCGCCGCCATCGCCCAGGTCGGCGAGGCGCAACGACTCGTCACCACCGTCCTGCAGGGCGGGCAGCCGGGGCCGCTGGTGCAGGCGCTGGAGAACGTCAAGCAGGTGCTGGTGCTGACGGTGCAGCGCGCCGGCACCGCCCGGCAGTTCGTCGACACGGCGATCGCCGAGGCGCGGCAGCTGGGGTCTTCGGGAAACTGACCGGGGCCGGCGGCGCCACGCCGACCGGCCCCACCCCCGCGGATCACGCCTCCACCGTCCCCGCCGCAGGCGGCGACGCCTCCAGTCTCGTGCCGTGGACCAGGCAACCCACCGGGGTTCCCGGCGGCGCACCGACCGGACCACGCACCCGCATCCCGCCCAAGGAGAGGCCAACCGAGCGACGATCGCTGGAACTGGAGAACGACTGTGCCGAAACCCTCGCCGACAGGGGCTACCGGGTCCACCAGAACCCGACGACGCAGGAGATTTCGCAGGCTCGGCTCGACACCGGTGACGCCGGGAAGGACGAAGGGGCGCCGGACTATCTCATCGAGGGCCACGTCTTCGACTGCTACTCTCCCACGCCCTTCGTGTCGCCGCGATCCGTCTGGAGTTCCGTGGCGAGGAAGATCGACCGGGAGCAGACCCAACGCGTGGTGCTCAACCTCCACGACTGGCAGGGTGATCTCGCCGCACTGCAGAAGCAGTTCGACGACTGGCCGATGCCCGATCTGAAGGAGCTGGCAGCGGTCACACCTGGCGGTGCGATCATTCAGATCGTCCGGCGGCACTGAGAAGGGGCATCATGGCGATCGAGTACCGGTTGACGCTCGCGGGTGACGTCCCGCTGGAGCCGGTGGCGGAGCTGGCCGCTCCTGGAGCGACCGAGACGTCGACGCTCTCCGGCAACCGGATGCTGCGCGCGAACCTGAACGAGGAGTGCGGATACGTCGTCACCATCGTCGCCGGCAGCCACGGCTACTACGAGGCGGAGGACGACGGCGGGCTGTGGATGTGGGAGCCGGAGACCTACGTCGACGTCGACTTCCACATGCGCAAGGACACCCTGACCGAGCAGGGAAGGCCCCACATGCTGCGGACCGTGGGTCGGATCCTGGCCGACCGGTCCGAGGACGCGGCGCTGGTCCTCAACGACAACTGGCTGATGCTGACCCGCGTCGGCGGCACGATCCGCCGGCACAACGAGGCCGACTGGTACGACGAGGCGTACGACAGCTTCCTGCCCCGCTGACCCGGTCGCCGCGACCGGCGCCGCGCCGCGGCCGGGGACGGGCGTCGGCGTCCTACCATCCGATCGTGGCGAACTTCGATACCTCGGCAGTGGTCGAGACGGTGTGGCAGCGGCAGGCCGCCTGGTCACGGGCGGCCGTCGAGGCCAAGCGCGTGATCACCCGGGCGCGCCTGGCCGTCGCCGCGCTCACCGTCGGCGCGGCCGTGTGCGGCACCCTCGCCAACCAGCTCGGGCAGACCCACCGCGGCGCCGGCCGGGCGCTCGCGATCGTCGCGGCGGCGGCGCTGCTCCTGGTGCCGGTCGCGGCCCGGTGGGCCGGCCGCGACGCGGTGCACGCATGGGCCCGGCTCCGCTCGGTCTCGGAGGCGCTGAAGGCGGACGTCTACCGCTATCTCGCCGGGGTCGCCCCGTTCGGCGGTGCCGACCGGGACGCCGTCCTGCTCGGCCGACTCGACGCGCTCATGGACGACGCGGGCGATCTGGTGGGCCATACCCTCGACGCGCCGCCGGCCGCCCGGCCGCTGCCTGCGGTCTCGGACGTGGCCACGTACCTGACGGAACGGCTGGGGCGGCAGGTCGACGACTACTACCTGCCGGGGGCCCGCCGGATGGCCCGGGCGGCGCGCCGGATCCGGTACGCCACCACCGCCCTCACGGTCGCCGCCGCCCTGATGTCCGCGACGGTCGGGGTGCTTGGTGACAACCTCGGGCTCACCGCCTGGATCGGCGTCGCGGCGGCCGTCACCACGGCGCTGGTCGGCTACGGGTCGGCCCAGCAGTACGAGCACCACCAGATCGAGTACGCCCGCACCGCCGACCAGTTGACGCGGCTGCGGGTGGCCCGCGAGGCCGGGCGGGGCTGGACCGGCGACGACGCGTTCGTCGCGGAGACGGAACGGATCATCTCGCTGTCCAACGAGGGGTGGATGGCGAAGATGATCGAGCAAGATGGCGCTGCGCAGCAGTGACATCACGCGCTGTGCCATATAGCATCGTCGATAGTGTCGTTGACCGTCGCCGTGGACGGCGTCCGTCCACTCCCGACCCAAATGGGGGAACCGACGTGAATCGCACCGTACGCCAGCCCGATCCGACACCGCCGCCACTGGACGACCTCCGGCGCACCCCGCTCGGCCGGATCTCCCTCGACCGGGCCCGGTCCGTCGCCCGCGTGACCACCCGCAGGGAGGACCGTCCGGCCCGTGTCGATGTCGCGGCCTTCATCTCTGCGATCTGACCCGGCCGGGGCGGGCGGCGAGCCGACGGGGCGCGTCGCCCCGCTGTCGCAGTATGTGCTCAAGCTGGTCAGCCGCTGCGACCTCGCCTGCGACCACTGCTACGTCTACGAGCACCCGGACCAGTCGTGGCGACGCCAGCCGCGGATGATGGCGCCCGAGACGGTGGAGGCCGTCGCGGGACGGATCGCGGAGCACGCCGCGGCGCACCGGCTCGACGGGGTCCGGGTGGTCCTGCACGGCGGCGAGCCGCTGCTCGCCGGCGCCGCCCGACTCGACGCCACCGCCGCCGCCCTGCGCCGCGCCGTCGACCCGGTGGCGCGGCTCGACCTGCGCATGCAGTCCAACGGCGTGCTGCTCACCCCGGCGATCTGCGACGTGCTGGTCGCCCACGACATCAAGGTCGGGATCTCGCTCGACGGGGACCGGGCCGCCAACGACCGGCACCGCCGGCACGCCAACGGGGCGAGCAGCCACCGCCAGGTGCTGCGGGCCCTGGCGCTGCTGCGCAGTCCCGCCTACCGGTCCGCCTACGCGGGCATCCTCTGCACCGTCGACGTGGCCAACGACCCCATCCGGGTGTACGAGGCGCTGCTGGCCGAGGAGCCGCCGCACGTCGACTTCCTGCTGCCGCACGCCAACTGGGACAACCCGCCCGCCCGCCCCGACGGCCGCGCCACGCCGTACGCCGACTGGCTGCTGGCCGTGCACCGGCGCTGGCTGGCCGACGGGCGCCCGGTGCCGATCCGCCTGCTGGAGTCCCTGATCTCCACCGCGTCCGGGCACGGCAGCCGCAGCGAGGCGGTCGGGCTCGGCCCGGCCGACCTGGTAGTCGTCGAGACCGACGGCACCTTCGAGCAGGTCGACTCGCTCAAGTCGGCCTTCGAGGGCGCGGCGGCCACCGGCCTGGACGTGTTCCGGCACCGGGTGGACGACGCCGCGGCCCACCCCGGGATCGCCGTCCGGCAGACGGGCCTGGCGGGGCTCTGCGCGACGTGCCGCGCGTGCCCGGTGGTGCGGCACTGCGGCGGCGGGCTCTACGCCCACCGGTACCGGGCGGGCAACGGCTTCGACAACCCGTCCGTCTACTGCCCGGACCTGCTGAAGCTCGTCCGCGTGGTGACGGCGGCCCCGGCCGTCGACGAGCCGGCCCGCCCGGCCGACTCGCTCAGCCCGGACGTGCTCGACGACCTCGGCGCCGGGCCGGGGACGGCGGGCTCGGCGGAGCAGCTCGCCGCGATCCACCTGGCGCTGGTGCGCGCCCTGCTGGTCGCCCTCAGCGACCGGGCCGGCTCCGACCCGGTCGCCGCGGAGGGATGGCGGCTGCTGGTCGACCTCGACGACCGACGCCCGGAGGCGGTCCGCGCCGTGCTGACCCACCCGTTCGTGCGGCGCTGGGCCCGGCGGTGCCGGGACGGGGCGGCCGACGTGTCGTACCTGGCCTGCGTGGCAGCCGCCGCCGCGGTGCACGCCCGGGTCCGGGCCGACCTGCCCGTGCCGGTGCGCGACGGGCTGGTCGGCCTGCCGACGCTCGGCGCGATCGCCGGCCGTGCCGAGCGGGGCGTCGTCCGGCTCGCCACCGACGAGGGTGACGTCCGGGTCGGTGGCCGGCGGGTCATCCCCGACGCCGGCCGGGACGGCGACCCGGCGCGGGCGGACGGCCCGGACGGTTGGCTGCCGGTGCGTGCGGTCGGCGTCGACGGGCACCGGCTGCTGCTGGAGGACACGGACCCGCACCGGGACTGCTACGACGTCCCGGTGGAGCCCCGGCTGGACGGCCCCGCCGCCCTGGGGTGGACGCGACAACTGGAGCGGGCGGTCCGGCGGATCGACGTCGAGGCGCCCGACTACGCGGCCGGGGTCCGCACCCTGCTGCGGGCCGTCGTGCCGCTGCGCGCGGACGGCACCGGCCGGTTCCGCAGCGCCGCCGCCGGCGCGGCCTTCGGCGCGGTGGCCGTCACCGCCGTACCCGACGACGCCACCCTCGCCGTGCTGCTCGTGCACGAGGTGCAGCACCTGAAGCTCAGCGCGGCGCTGGACGTCTGCGACCTGTTCGACCGCGACGACACCCGGACGCTGACCGTGCCGTGGCGCGACGATCCCCGGCCGGTCGAGGGCGCGCTGCACGGCGTCTACGCCCACCTGGCGGTTGCCGACGTGTGGCGGAGGCGGCCCGGCCCGGTCGCGGAGGGGCACTTCCGCCGCTACCGTGACTGGACCGACGGGGCGATCGACGCCCTGCTCGACCTCGGCGTCCTGACGGCCCCCGGCGACCGGTTCGTCCGACGGATGCGCGCGACGGTGGACGGGTGGCCGTGACGGGCGGTGCCCTGCCGAGCGTGCGCCGGGCCGACCCCGCACCGGGCCGGCACCCCGCCCTCGGGCGCGGGGCGCTGGCCGAGGGCCTGCGCGAGCTGGGATTGCCGCCGGGCGCCACCGTGCTGGTGCACTGCGCCCTGTCCCGGGTCGGGCCGGTCGCGGGCGGCCCCGCGGCCCTGCTGGGCGCCCTGCGGGACGTGCTGGGAGAACGGGGCACGGTGGTCGTACCGGCCCAGACGGCCGGCAACTCCGTCACGTCGCGGGCGTTCCGGGCGGCGACCGCCGGGCTGACCGGGCCCGAGGTGGCGGCGGTGGAGGCGGCGATCGCGCCGTTCGACCCGGACCGCAGCCCGTCGGAGGGGATGGGGATCTTCGCCGAGCACGTACGCCGGCAGTCGGGCGCGTTGCGCAGCCGGCACCCGCAGACGTCCTTCGCCGCCCTCGGCCCCGGGGCGGCCCGGCTGACCGCCGTCCACGACCTCGCCTGCCACCTCGGCGAACGCTCGCCCCTCGGCGCGCTCTACGCCGCCGACGCCGTCGTGCTGCTGCTCGGCGTCGACTGGTCCGCCTGCACCGCGTTCCACCTGGCCGAGTACCGGCTGCGCCGGCCGCCCGCCGAGCGGGCGTACCGGTGCTACGTGCGCGGCCCCGACGGGCGGCGGGTCCGGCGGGACTTCCACGCCCCGGACCTCGACGATGCCGACTTCCCGCTGATCGGCCGGGCGCTGACCGACGCCGGAGGGGCGCGGCGCGGCCGGGTCGGGGGCGCCGAGTGCCGGCTGGTGGGCCTCCGGGCGGCGGTCGACTTCGCCCGGGGGTGGATGGATGAACACCGAGGGTGACGGGCGGGGCAGCCAAAAGTTGGCGGCTGTCGATAATGTGGGCAGCCGGGACTCGCTGCGCCGGTCGGGAGCGGTAGGTGACAGAGGAAACGTACTGGGAGGACGAGAGCGCCCCCGTGTTCTTCCTCAGCTACGCCCGCACGAAGAACCGGGTGGCGGCGCCGCCGCGCGACACCAACCAGAAGGTCTTCCAGCTCTTCGTCGACCTCTCCGACCACGTCGTGGAACTGCTCGGCCTCGGCCCCGGCCGGACGGCGGGCTTCATGGACCGGATGCTCGACGGCGGGCAGGTGTGGACGGAGGACCTCGCCTTCGCCGCCGGCCACTGCCAGGTCTTCATCCCGTTGATCTCGCCGCAGTACCTGAACAGCGCCTGGTGCGCACGGGAGTGGGACGCCTTCACCCGGCGGCGGATGCTGACCCGCCCGGGCGCCGAGCCGTCCGCGGGGGAGACGCCGGTGATCCCGGTCAACTGGTCGGTGGTGGACCGTCGACGCCTGCCGGAGGTCGTGTCGCGGCGGCAGATGTTCACCCCCACCCGGCTGCCCTCGGACATCGCCCCGCAGTACCACGACGAGGGCATCTACGGCCTGCTGAGCCTCGGCAAGAACGGCAAGGACGCCTACGACGCGGTGGTCTGGCGGCTGGCACAGCGGATCGCGCGGGCGTACCAGACGCACTGGGTGCGGGCGCAGGTCCCGGGCGACGTGCGGCAGTTGCGCGACACGTTCAAGGAGGTCGGGCATGACGTGGTCTGACCTCCCGCAGTCCCGCGCCGTCCCCCGCCGGGAGACCTACTTCTTCCTCAGCTACGCCCACTCGGTGCCGTTGTCGGCCGCACCCCGGCCGGACACCGACTACTGGGTCAGCCGGTTCTTCCAGGACCTGGCTGCGGCCGTCCGGCACGGCGCCACGAGGACCGGTGACCTCGACGCCGGTTTCTTCGACGGTCTGGTCAGCCCCGGGGCGGATCTGCGGCAGACGCTCACCGAGGCGCTCAGTCTCACGCACGTCTTCGTGCCGCTGCACTCGCCCAACTACTTCCGCAACGCCTGGGCTCTGGGGGAGCGCGAGTCGTTCCGCAGCCGACTCACCCGGCTGGGCCCGGCGCGTGCCGACCGGCACCTCCTGCCGGTGCTGTGGCTGCCGTTGCCGTCCTGGGGCGACCGGCCGGAGACCACGCAGGCCCTCGACCTGGTCGCCGACGCCGACGACCGCGCCGACTACGCCGAGAACGGCCTGCGCGCGCTCTGCAAGCTCAGCGCCTACCGGCGGCAGTACGAGCGGGTCCTCACCGCGCTGGCGAAGCGGATCGTCACGGTGACGGAGACCCAGCCGCTGCCGCGCTCCCGGGCGGCGACGCTGGCCAGCCACCTGGTAACCGACAGCGGCGGCCCGGCGCTGGTGGTCACCACCCTCACCGACCACGCGCGGTGGCAGCCCTACGCGGGGCAGCACGAGCTGGCGGTGGCCGACTACATGGCCGCGACCGCCGAGCGGCTCGGCCTGCCCACCCAGGTCGTCGACCTGGCGCAGGCCCGGGCCCTGGCTCCGGAGAGCCCCACCGTCGTGCTGGTGGACGCCGCCACCGGCGCCGCCGCGGCCCGGTCGGCGCTGGAGGGCATGCCCCGGTGGGTGGTCCCGTTGGTGATCGCCGCCGAGCACGAGCGTGGCGAGCCGGTCCCGGAGTCGATCGCCGGTACGTTGCAGGACGCTGGTTTCCCCCGGGTGCTGCCGGCGCGCGCGATCGACGAGTTCGAACGCTGCGCGCCGCTGTTGGTGACCGAGGCCCGCAAGCAGTTCCTCCGGCACGGCCCGGTCGACCCGCCGGACGGGCCGGCCGCCCCGAAGCCGAGCCTGCGGCCGGTCCGGCCGACCGGGGCACCGCCAGGAAGCAGCCCGACGCCGCCGGTGCGGCCGTTCGACGTCACGCGAGGGAAGGACGAACGATGACGCCATCGCGCGAAGGCCAGGTCGTCACCTTCTACTCATACAAGGGCGGCACGGGCCGCACCATGGCACTGGCCAACACCGCGTGGATCCTCGCCGCGAACGGCCAGCGGGTGCTCGTCGCCGACTGGGACCTGGAGTCCCCCGGCCTGCACCGGTTCTACGCCCCGTTCCTCGACCCGGAGCAGGTCGCCACCACCGGCGGCGTGATGGACCTGATCCTCGACTACGAGTGGGAGAACGCCCGCCGGCGCAAGGAGGACGGCGCCGAGAGCACCCGCCCCGGCGACTGGCACCGCGAGTACGCCCGGGTCCACCGGTACGCGTTCTCGGTGGGGTGGGAGTTCCCCGGCGGCGGCAGCCTCGACCTGCTCCTGGCCGGCCGGCACAACCCCGACTACGCCACCAGCGTGACCGGCCTGAACTGGGACAACTTCTACAACCGGCTGGGCGGCGCGCAGTTCTTCGACGCGCTGCGCGAGGACATGAAGCGGCACTACGACTACGCCCTCATCGACAGCCGCACCGGCATCAGCGACGTCGCCGAGATCTGCACGATCCACCTGCCGGACGTCCTCGTCGACTGCTTCACCCTCAGCGACCAGGGCATCGACGGCGCCGCGGCGGTGGCCGCCCGGGTCCGCGACTACGAGGGCCGGCGGGCGCGGCGGGTACTGCCCGTGCCGATGCGGGTCGACGACGGGGAGAAGGGCAAGCGGGACGCCGGCCGGGCGCTGGCCATGCAGCGGTTCACCGGCCTGCCCGGTGGCATGACGGACACCGAGCGGCAGCACTACTGGCTCACCGTCGAGGTGCCCTACCGGGCGTACTACGCGTACGAGGAGACGCTGGCGACCTTCGGCGACGAGCCGGGTGGCCGCACCACCCTGCTGAGCGCGTACGAGACGTTGACCAGCCACATCACGAACGGCAGGATCACCGGGCTGCCCCGGATGGACGACCAGTTGCGCCGGCAGACGGTGCAGCGCTTCGAGCGCAAGCCGGCGGTCGTCGACGAGCTGGTCGTGCTGCGTCACGTGCCGGAGGACCACGTCTGGGCGGAGTGGGCGCAGTCGGTGTTGAACTCGGCGGACCTGCGGGTGGTGACCGCCCCGCTCGACGACCCGGCGCCGGTGCCGCCGGGCACGGCGTTCCGCGAGCTCCGCCTGGTCTCCCGGTCCTACCAGTCGGCCCGACGCGCCCTCGGCGTGCCCGAGAGCGACCGCGGCGCGCCGGCCTGGCTGGCCGTGTACGTCGACGACACCCCGCCCGTCCCGGACGTCCCGATCGGCAGTTGGACGGCCGTGCACGACCTCACAAGCGAGGAGGCCGCCGCGCACCTGCTGAAGCTGGTCGGGCGGACGGTGGGCACGGCCGGTCTGCGCCCCGCCCGCTTCCCCGGGGTACGCGCCGCGGTGTTCAACGCGCCGGCCCGCAACGCCCGCTTCACCGGGCGCGAGGAGCTGCTGCGCCGACTCCGGGAGGAGCTGAAGGCGGCCGGCGGCGGCGGTACCCCGGTCGCGCTGCGGGGCGGCCCGGGCCTCGGCAAGACGCAGCTCGCCATCGAGTACGCCCACCGGTTCCGGGGCGCGTACGACATCATCTGGTGGGTCGCCGCCGACCCGCCGCAGTTCGTCGACGTGCGCATGGTGGAGCTCAGCGAGGAACTGGGCCTGCCGACCCAGACGACGATGCCGGAGACCAACCGCGCCCTGCGGCAGCGGCTGAGCCAGACCGAGCGCCGCGCGGACGGCACCGCGCCGCCGCACTGGCTGCTGATCTTCGACAACGCCGACCAGTACGAGCACGTCCGGCCGTACCTCCCGCAGGGCAACGGCCACGTGCTGGTCACCACCCGCAACCCGGACTGGGGCGACCTGGCGCGGGCGGTGGACGTGGACGCGTTCGAGCGGGCGGAGAGTGTGGCGCACCTGCGCGCCCGGCTGGGCGAGCACCTGATGAGCATCACCGAGGCCGAGCAGGTCGCCGACGCCGTGGAGAACGTGCCGATCTTCGTCGCCACGGTCGGGGCGTGGCTGGCCGACACCCGGACGCCGGTCGACGAGTACCTGGCCGGGCTCCGCCGCACCGGCCTGGAGACCGAGGTCTGGGACCTCCCGCTGCAACGGCTGAAGGAGGGCTCGCCGGGGGCGTACCGTCTCCTGCAGCTCGCGTCGGTGCTCGCCCCCGAGATCTCCCTCGACCTGCTCTACGGCGACCAGGTCGCCCGGGTCATCGCCCCCCACGACCCGGTGGTGGCCGCCCGGGTCGCCGACCGGGTGTCCGAACGCGACATCGCGGCGGCACTGGTGCAGCGGATGAACAAGCTCGCGCTGATCAAGCTCGACCCGCACGCGCACCGGGTGCAGGTGCACCGGCTGCTGCAGGCCGCGCTGCGCGCCCGGATGTCCGACGACGAGCTGGTCGCGGCCAAGCACGAGGTGCACCAGATCCTCGCCGGCTCCCGCCCGCCGGGCGAGGTGGAGGACCCGGCGAACCAGCAGCGGTTCCGCATCCTCTGGCCCCACCTCGACGGCTCCGACGCCATCTCCTGCGAGGACGACGACGTCCGGCAGCTCGTCATCGACCGGGTCCGCTACATCTACGTCAACGGCGGCTACGAGCAGGGCGAGCGGTACGCGCGGGAGACCGACGCCGTCTGGTCGGCGCTGCTGGGAAAGCTGCCGCCGGACGGGCCGGAGCACCGCAAGCTGCGCGTCCAACTGCTGCACCTGCGGTTCAACCTGGCCAACCTGCTGCGCCGGCTCGGGCGGTTCGAGGAGGCCCACGGGCTGGACGAGGACACCCTGCGCCAGCAGGAGGCGCTGATCGGCGACAGCCACCCGTACACGCTGATGACCGCGGGTGGCTTCGGCGCCGACCTGCGTACGCTGGGCCGATACCGGGAGGCCCTGGAGTGTGACCTGCGGACGTACGCCGCGTCGGTCGAGGTCTTCGGCGAGGACCACCGGCGGACCCTGACCGCGGCGAACAACCTGGCCGCCTCCTACCGGCTGATGGGCATGTTCGACCGGGCCCTCGACGGTGACCAGGCCACCAACCGCCGGCTGCGGGTCGTCCTCGGTCCGGAGCACCCGAACACCCTGGCGTCGGCCAACAACCTCGCCCGCGACCTGCGGGAGACCGGCGACTACGAGGGTTCCGTGGCGCTGCTGCGCGAGGTGGTGACCGGCTACCGCAACCTCTTCGGCGACCACTCCCGGGACGTGCTCACCGCCCAGGCCAACCTGGCCGTGTCGCTGCGCAGCACTGGGGAGATCGACGAGGCGGCCCACCTGCTCGACGAGACCTACCAGCGGCTGCTGGCCACCCTCGGGCCGGCCAGCCCGGACACCCTGTTCAGCTGGCTCAGCCGGACGGCGAACCTGATGCTGCAGGGCCACAGCGCCCAGGCGCTGGCGGAGCTGGGCGAGGTGGAGCAGATGTTCGTCCGGGTGTTCGGGCCCGAGCACCCGTACTCCCTGGTCTGCCGGGTCAACCTGGGCGTGGCCCTGTGGGACGCCGGCGACACGGGCGCCAGCCGGCCGCTCACCGATGCCACGGCGGCGGCCCTGCTCGCCACGCTCGGCGACCGGCACCCGTTCACCATGGCGGCGTCCAACAACGTGGCGGTCTTCACCATCCTCGCCGGCGACCCGGAGGAGGGGCGCGAGCGGCTGCGGGCCGTGGTCGAGCGGCTGGCCGAGGTGCTCGGGCCCGAGCATCCCGACACGCTGCGCAGCCGGGGCAACCTGGAGACCGCCAACCAGGCCGCCTCTGGCGGGCGAGTGAGCATCGGCCGGATGCGGATCGCCGACCGGCTCGCCAACCGGATCGGGCAGCACCACCCCAGCGTCGTGCTGCTGCGGGACGGGCGGTACGTGCGCCGGGTCCTCGACCCGCACCCCTACTGACCGGGCCGCGCCCCGATCAGCAGGTCACCGCTCAGCGCCGAGGCGGGGTCGGTGAGCCAGCGCAGGATGCGCGGCAGTTCCTCGACCGCGTCGAAGTGCGCCGCGCCGGGCCGGATCTCCATCTCGGCGCCGGGTATCTGCGCGGCCAGCCAGCGGCCGTGGCTGACCGGGGCGAAGTTGTCGTCGGCGCCGTGCCACAGCCGGACGGGCGTCACGGTGGTGTCGATCGCCTTGAGGTCGAACGCCCAGTTGCGGCGGAAGGCCAGCACGTCGTCGATCCACCCGTACGGGCCCGCGCGGAGGGCCTCCTCGTAGGTGTCCGTGATCAACCGGCGCAGCGCGGGGTCGTTGACCGCCCGACGGTCCGCCGCGCTCATCTCCGTCCGCAGATCCGCCAGCAGGAGCCGGGGATCCGCGGCGGCCCGCTCGGCGCGCTGGCGGATCTCCTCCACCACGGCGGCGGTGTCGGGGGTGCCCACCCCGAACCCTCGGACGTTGCCGGTGTTCATGCCCCCGACCCAGTCCAACTCCATCGCGTTCCACGGGGCGAGGCTGACCAGCACCGCCACCCGGGCCACCCGGCCGCGCAGCTCGGCGTCCGCCGCGCAGGCGAGGGCGTGCGGGCCACCCCCGGAACGGCCGACCACGGCGAACTGCTCCACGCCGAGGTGGTCGGCGATCGCCTCGACGTCGCGGGCGGCGTCGGCGACGTCCCGGCCCTCCCGCCGGTCGGAGTCGCCGTAGCCGGGGCGGTCGTAGGCGATCAGCCGGACGCCCATGCGATAGAGCACGATGCTGCGGGGCTTCGGGCCACGGCGGCTGCCAGGTGTGCCGTGGAGCAGGAAGACGGGGAATCCGTCGGGCGCGCCGGTCACCTCGTACGCCACGCGTCTGCTGTCCTCGCGTGTGGCGAAGTCGGCCCCTGGCTCGCCGTCTCGGGTCACACCATCCTGCCCTTCGGTGCCGCAACCAGCCAATACTCGCAACCCGGCATCGAGTGAAGGCGATGTCTGGCGGCCCCACTCAGCAAATGAGCCTAATGGTCGGCCCGGTCGCGCCGCTATGGCGAGGTTCAACAACCGGCCGGATCTGTCGGAAACGACACCTACCGGCCCACCTCGGCTGGAACTTCCGGCTGGCCGTCGGCCGAGGCCCGGCGGCGTGGACTCACCCCTGCGACGGCTGCGCCGAGGGCAGGACGGCGGACGGGCGCCAGCCGGCCCGGTGCAGTGCCACGCACAGACCGCGCAGCGAGGCGGCCGCAGGGTCCGGGTCGAAGCCGCACCCCCAGACCGCCCGACCGTCCACCCGGCACCGCACGTACGCCAGCGTGCCGGGCTCCTCGTCGAGGGTGAACGCCTGCTCGACGTGGTCGAGGACGACCGGTGCGGGGCCGGACTGGGCGAGGGCCCGCGCGATGCTCGGCAGCAACCCGTGGCCGGCGTCGCCGCCGACGACGAGCGGCCCGCCGCACACGGCGAGTTCCACCTTGACCGCGCCCGGCCCCGGCGCGCCCGCCGACAGCTCGCACGACACGAGTTGCACGTCGAGGGCGGCCGGCAGGAACTCGGCGCGGAAGACCGCCCAGAGTTCCTCCGCGGTCACCTCTCTGCCCTCGTCGTCGGACACCGCCTGGCTCAGCCCGGACACCTCGATCTGGAGGCTGCGCGGCAGGTTCAACCCGTGGCAGGACCGCAGCAGGTATTCCACGCCGCCCTTGCCGGACTGGCTGTTCAACCTGATGATCGCCTCGTACGACCGCCCGATGTCCTTGGGATCGATGGGCAGGTACGGCACGTCCCACCGGTGTTGCGACAACGCCACGCCCCGGTCTGCCGCGTCCTCGGACAACGCCCGCAGGCCCTTGCTGATGGCGTCCTGGTGGGACCCGGAGAACGAGGTGTGGACGAGGTCGCCGGCGTACGGGTAGCGCTCCGGCACCCGCATCCCCGTGCACTGCTCGACCTCGTGCCGGACGGCGTCGATGTCGGACAGGTCGATCTGCGGGTCGACGCCCTGGCTCATCAGGTTGAGGCCCAGCACCACCAGGCAGACGTTGCCGGTGCGCTCGCCGTTGCCGAACAGGCAGCCCTCGATCCGCTGGCCGCCGGCCAGCAGGCCCAGCTCGGCCGCGGCGACCCCGGTCCCGCGGTCGTTGTGCGGGTGCAGCGACAGGCAGACGTGCTCCCGCCGGGGCAGGTTGCGGCTCATCCACTCCACCTGGTCGGCGAAGACGTGCGGCCCCGCGCACTCGACGGTCGCCGGCAGGTTGATGATGATCTCCCGGTCGTCCGCCGGGTCCCAGACGTCCGTGACCTGCGCGCAGACGTCGAGCGCGAAGTCCAGCTCGGTCTGTGAGAAGGACTCGGGAGAGTACTCGAACCCGATCCGGCCGGGGTGCGCGTCGGCGAGTTCCCGGCACAGGCGTGCGTGGTCGACCGCCAGGCGCAGCACGCCTTCGCGGTCCGCCCGGAAGACGACCCGACGCTGCGTCGGCGACGTCGAGTTGTACAGGTGCACGACGGCCTGCGGCGCCCCGGCGAGCGCGTCGAACGTACGCCGGATCAGCTCCTCGCGCGCCGGCACGATCGCCTGGATGAGGACGTCGTCCGGGATCTCGCCGTTCTCGATGATCCTGCGGGTGAACTCGAACTCGGTCCGGCTGGCGGCCGGGAACCCGATCTCGATCTCCTTGTAGCCCATGGCGACGAGGAGCCGGAACAGCCGGGCCTTGCGGTCGACGTCCATCGGGTGCGGCAGCGCCTGGTTGCCGTCCCGCAGGTCGGTCGACAACCAGCGCGGCGCCGTGGTGATCCGCTTCGCCGGCCAGGACCGGTCGGCCAGATCCACGGCGGGCGCGGGCGCGTACCGCCGGTACGGCAGCCGGCTCGCCCGCTGCCTCACCTGTCCTACCGGAAAAGTCGCCTTTGCCATGGAGCCTCCCCCGTCCTAGCGAAAAGGTCTTCGGATCAGCGAAAAGGAGTCAGTCGAAGATCGGCCCCTGGGTGCGGGAGCGCTTCAGCTCGGAGAAGCCGGGCGTACCGGCGATCAGGACCAGCCCGTCCCAGAGGCGGCCGGCGGCCTCGCCGCGCGGGGCGGGCGACACCACCGGACCGAAGAACGCGACCCGGCCGGCCGGCCCGTCCACCTCGACGACCGGGGTCCCCGCGTCGGGTCCCACCCGGCTGACCGCCTCCTCGTGCGACCGGCGGATCCGCCCGTCGAACTCGGTGCTCTCCATCGCCGCCGCCAGCGCGGGGTCGAGGCCGGCGGCCCGCAGCGCGTCGCCCACCGTCTCCGGCAGCACGTCCAGGCGGTGGCGCAGGCCCCGGTCGTGGAACCGCACGCCCAGCGCCGCGTACAGCAGCGGCACGGCCTCGCCGTCGTAGCGCTGCTCGGCGGCGGCCAACACCCGGAGCGGCTTGATCATCTCCCGGACCGTGTCCCGCTGCTCCGGCGTCAGGTCCTGGTTCTCGTAGAGGATCGCCTGGCTCATCAGGTCCCAGTACGGCTCGATCCCACGGACCTGCTGCACCTGCACCAGCCACTGCGACGAGATCCACGCCCAGGGGCAGAGCGGGTCGAACCAGAAGCCCACCTTCATGCCGATCCTCCTCCTGCGGGGCCGGTCCCCCGGATCGTGCGCAGCGCGCCGGGCAGGCAGGCGAGGACGCCGACGAGGATTGCCGCCACCGGCAGCACCATCCCCAGCCGCAGCGCCTCCGCGTACCGGTCCACCGGCGCGGCGCCGTCCGCCCACGCCGACGACCGCTGCGCCAGCAGCAGGCCCACCAGCGTGACCGCCGCGACCGGCCCGAGCTGGCGGACCGTGTTCAACAGGCCCGACGCGGCGCCGGCCAGGGCCGGCTGCACCTCGCGCATCGCCACCGCGGCCATCGGCGCGATCAGCAGCCCGTTGCCCAGTCCGATCACCACCATCGGACCGAGGAAGGTCAGCCAGGCCGCGTCGAGCCGCATCACCGCGGCGGCCCAGCCCATGCCGGCGACGGTGAACAGCAACCCGCCGAGCAGGACCACCCGGCCGTCGAGCCGGTCGGTGATCTTCCCGGCGAACGGCGCGAGCAGGGTGGAGATCAGCGCCGGGGGCGCCAGCGCCAGGCCCGCGGCCAGGGCGGAGAAGCCCAGCACCGACTGGAAGAACAGGGTCATCAGCAGCATGAAGCCGATGATCCCGAAGGAGACCGCCGCGGCCACGACGACCATCGTGGAGTACGAGCGGATGCCGAGGAGCACGAACGGCACCAGGGGTTCGCGGTCCTGGCGACCGCGCTCGTGCCAGACGAACGCCAGCCCGAGGGCGACCGCCGCCGCGATCATGACCAGCGTCCACGGCGCCCAGTCGAACCGCTCCCCCTCCATGAGCGGGAAGGCCAGGCAGAACAGGGCGGCGGAGGCCAGCACGATGCCGCCGACGTCGAGCCGGTGCCGACGGTCGAAGCGCAGGTCCGGCACGGCGACGAGGGCCAGGACCACCGCCGCGACCCCGATCGGCACGTTGACCAGGAAGATCCACCGCCAGTCGAGCGTGGTGACCAGCAGGCCACCGACGGACGGGCCCGCGACAGCCGCCACGCCGCCGACCGCACCCCAGATGCCCATGGCCAGGCCCCGCCGGGTGGGTGGGAACAGGCTCACGATCATGGCCATCGTCTGCGGCAGCAGGAGCGCCGCGCCGAGGCCCTGCACGGCCCGGGCCGCGATCAGCTGGCCCGGGCTCTGGGCCAGCCCGCAGAGCAGGCTGAACACCGTGAAGACGGTGATGCCCACGACGAACAGCCGGCGCGGACCGTAGAGGTCACCGAGCCGACCGGCCGTGATCAGCAGTACGGCCACCACCAGCACGTACGCGTTGACCGACCACAACACCGTCGGCAGCGAGGCGCGAAAATCCGCGCGGATGTCGGGGATGGCGATGTTGACGATGGACACGTCGAGCATCGTCAGGAAGAACCCGAGGGCCAGCACCACGAGACTGACCCACGGATTCTCCCGCCATCCCCCACGGGCGGCGGCCTCCTGCTGCAGGGCTTCGGACGTCACTCACTGCCTCCAGATTGCGGGCGGCACCTTGTTGGTGCGCTCGACGCGACTCACCTTGTCGACGCGGCGGGCGGTGATCGCCCCCGGAACCTGCCGGTGCACCGCTGCCAGGTGGTAGAACTGGGCGGTCAGGTGAGCCAGGACGTCCTCGGCGTCTGCGCCCCCGGAATACTCCAGCGTCAGCGCGGTGGCGGCCCTCGGCGACTCGGTGTCGCGGGTCAGGACGAGCTGGGCCTCCTCGACGCCGGGCAGGGTGCGCGCGGACGAAACCACCTCACCGACGCTGAACAGGGCACTGCGCAGGCTCACCGCGTCGTCCGCCCGTCCCAGGACCCGCAGGCCGTCGGGGCGGCCGCATCGGCACTCGGCGGACGCCAGCCGGTCACCGAGACGGTAACGCACCGCCGGCATCGTCCAGCCCGTGCCACGCCGGGTCAGCAGCGCGCCCTCCTCCTCCAGCTCGAGCATCTGGTCGGGCATGACGTGCAGCGTCTGCAGGTCGCACGCGGGGGTGTTGGTGGCGATGATGTACGTCTCCACCGAGCCGTAGTTGGCCCAGTACTCCGCCTCCGGGAACGCCTTCTGGACGACCCGGTGTTTGGCGTCGGTCCACGGCTCGGCCAGCCAGATGATGGTGCGGATCGGCAGCGTCTCGTTCGCCGCGATCAGGCCCTCGGCGAAGTCGGCGAGCGCGCTCGGGGTGCCGGTGAGCGCGTCGAGGCCGATCTCCCGGAACATCGGGACCCAGTTGCCCACGTCCTCGGGCGGGTAGGCCCCGGACGGCAGCACCGTGCAGCGCGACCGCTCGGCGAGGGCGTGGATGTAGTAGTGCGACGCCCACAGCCGGCCCGGGTTGAAGAGGTTGAGCAGCACGTTCTCCGGCCGCAGCGGCCGCCACTCCCGCAGCACCCGGTCGACGGCCTGGTGGTACGGCACGTAGGTGAGCTTCGGCTTGCCGGTGGTGCCGCCGCTGGACATCAGCGCGCTGCCCGTCTCCCGGGCCAGCTCCCGGGTGACCGCCACGATCTCCGCCGGGCCGCTCACCGCCAGGTCGGACAGGGCGGCGGCGTCCGGCGGCACCGGCGCACCGCCGCGCCCGTCCAGGCCGCGCGCCTGGGCCAGCACGTCCGCCCAGGGCAGGTTCCCGATCGTCGCGGTCATGCCGCGCCTCCCTCGCGGGCGATCCACGCGGCGTGCGCCGCGATGTACGCGCGGAACCGCGACTCGATCACCGGTCGCTGGATCTTGGCGATCTCCTCGGTGGTGGCGTACCCGACCGCGCCGTCCGGTTCCACCTCGGACAGCCAGAACTGGTTGCCGTCCCAGAGGAAGTCAGCCGCGAAGTACGGCATCTGGAGCTTCTCGGCGATGTAGTCGATCGAGCTCTCCAGTTCCTCCGGCAGCGGCGGGTACTCCAGCCGTCCCCCGTTGACCAGGTTCGCGGTCAGCGACTCGCCCTGCGGGATCCGGCGCAGCACGGTGTGTGCCTTGCCGTCGATGACGTACACCCGGAAGTCGTTGACGCCGGTGCCGAGATAGGGCTGGACGACCACGGCCGTGTCGGCGCCGCCGGCGAGGCCGATCAGCCCGCGCAGCTCGTGCTCGTTGTTGGCGAGGCAGACGCCCTGGCCCATGCCCCAGTACGCGGGCTTGACCAGCATGGGGAAGTCGAGCTTCTCCAGCACCGGCTCGTAGTGCCGGCTGATCGAGTCGCGGCCGGTGCCGATGCGCACGGTGGGCACCCGCGGGACGGGGCAGTCCCGCAGGTACAGCATCGTGGCCATCTTGTCCGTCGTGATGTACGACATGCGCGGATGGATGGGCAGGTAGAAGCCCGCCTGCTCGACGATCGAGTACGCGAACAGCTGGTTGCAGACCTCCTGCACCTGGTGCGGCAGCGACCACAGCGAGGTGACCAGGATGGTGTCCTCCGGGGTGATCCGCTCGCCGTCGAGGAACACCCGGGGCTCGTCGCCGACGGCCTCGACCGCCAGCGCCTCCGCCTTGTGCAGGGACATGGCGAGGCCGCAGTCCTTGGCGATCTCCGTGTAGGTCGTCCAGATGGCGGCTGCCTCCGCCGCCCGCTGGCGCACGGTGCCGCGGTCGGGGTAGATCCAGCAGAGCCGGCGGGCCAGCTGGGTGGGGGCGGACGTCATGATTGCTTCTCCTCACTGGTCAGGAAACCGCGGACAGCGGCGCCGAACGCCTCGGGCTCCTCGAGGAAACACAGGTGACCGGAGTGGTCGAGGAACTCCACGCGGGCGTCCGGCATGGCCTTGGCCAGCCAGTTGCCGACCTCGGGCGGGTAGACCGCGCTGCGGCGGCCGTGGACGAGCAGGGTGGGCAGCCGCAGGGCGGCCACCCGGTCCCGCCAGTCCTGGGCGAGCACGTCGGACAGCAGGCCGGCGACCGCGCCGGCGTCGGCGCCACGGGCCTGCCGGACGAGGTCCGCGACGAGCGCCGCGTCCGGGGCGGGACCGTCGACGGCGAAGGAACCGCGGACCAGGTTCTCGGCGAACGCCCCGCAGTCGCCGCGCACGTCGTCGAGCAGCGCCGTGGCCCCGGCCCGGTCGAGGGAGCCGAACGCCGCGTACGGCCAGCCGTCGTCGGCGAGCAGCCACGGCGTCTGCTCCACGCTGATCAACCGGCGGACCCGCCGGGTGCCGAACGTCTCCAGGTAGGTCCAGGCGACGGTCGCGCCCAGTGACCAGCCCAGCAGCGTCACGTCGTCGGAGCCGAGGCCCTCGACGACCTCGTGCAGCGCGGCGGCGCAGTCGGACAGGGTGGGCGGCTGCGCCGGGGCGGGCGCGTCGCCGTGCCCCGGCAGGTCGACGGTCACCACCCGGTGGTCGCGGCCGAGGTCCGCCACGGTGGTGTCGAAGAAGTGTCGGCTGGCGGCGAGGCCCGGGACGAGGACGAGGGCCGGCCCGGTGCCGTGGATCTCGGCGCGCATCATCGGCTCACCAGGGCGAACTGGCGGCGCAGGGCCGGCTTGTCGATCTTGCCGACCGGCGTGTGCGGGATCTCGTCCACGACGCGCACCGTCGCCGCCAGCCGGTGCCCGGCCAGGACGGCGGTGACCTGCCGGACGGCGTCCTCGGCGTCGACGCCGTGGCCGGGGCGGACCGCGACGAGCACCCGGTCGGTCAGCTCACCCGGATCGAGCGGCAGGCTCACCACCTGCGTGCCGGGACTGGCCGCGCGACACTCGGCGTCCAGCACGGGAGCCAGCACCGGTCCGCCCGGCGTGGACAGCACCTCCGAGACCCGGCCGATGATCCGGAACGCGCCGTCGCCGATCTCCTGCGCCACGTCGCCCGTCCAGAACTCCCCGTCCCGGAACGTGCGCGCGTTCGCCTCGTCGGCGAAGAGGTAGCCCTCGCTGGTGCAGTCGGAGCGCAGCACCAGCTCGCCGATGCCGGCGTGCCCGTCCACCAGCGGCGCGAGCCGGGCTCCGACGCCGCGTACGGGCGGCATGGCCCCGCTCGTCTGCAACTCGTCGGCCATGTTGCCCAAGGCGAGGCCGAACTCGGTCGAGCCGTAGATCTGCCGGATGTGGACGCCCAGCGTGTCCGCGGCGGCGCGCACCACGTCCGGGCTGAGGTAGGCGCCGCCGCAGAGGGGACGACGCAACCTCGACAGGTCCACCTGTGCGTCGGCGCCGGCCCGCACGAGCATCTCGTAGTGCGCGGGCAGCGCGCTCATCACCGTCGCCCGCTCCCGCTGCAACCGGTCGAGGTACGCCTGCGGCGAGTCGTCCGGGTCGGCCAGCACCAGCCGGGCGCCGCTGAGCAGGGCGGCAAAGACGTGCAGGTCGGTGGCGTGCGCGACGTCCAACGGGTGCCGGCAGTAGAAGACGTCGTCGGCCACGATGCCGGTGTCGGCGAGCCAGCGCCGGCGCTCGGCGACGAACTTGTCCTGCCGCCACACCATCATCTTCGGAAAGCCGGTGGAGCCGGAGGTCCACAGTTGGCGGAACAGGCCGGCGTACGGCTCGTCGGGCGCGGGCGGCGCGTCGACGTCGAGGTCGTCCAACGACACGACCGGCACCGTCCCCGGGGCGGCGTGGTGCTCCCGTCCGGCGACCAGGAGCACCGGCCGCGCCTGCCCGACGGCCCGTTCCGTGTCGGCGGCGGTGAAGTTGCGCATCAGCGGCACGTACCGGGCGCCGACCCGGGCGACGGCCATGATCAGCGCGACGTAGCGGACGCTGTTGGGCAGGGCGAAGGCGACCGTGTCGCCGGCCTGGACCCCCCTGGCGTACAGCCCGGCGGCGAGACGCTCGCCGAGCGCGACCAGCTCCCGGTAGCGGATCTGGCTGCCGTCGACGTCGACGACGGCCACGTGGTCCGGGCGGCGCGCCGCGACGTCGGCCACCGCCTGGAAGAGCACCGCGGTCATGCCGCCACCCACGCCGCGTAGGTGCCGAAGCGCCAGTCCTTGGCCAGGCAGTCGACCTGCCCGAACCCGGCCTTGCGCAGCCACTCCAGCTGATCCTCCAGCGTGGCGCAGATGTCGAGCTTCATCCGCTCGCGGCCGGCGGCCCACTCGTCCGGCGGGCACTCCGCGCGCTGCACGTGCGCCTCGTGCTGGAAGTCGTACATCGCCTCGACCTGCGGGTTGGGACCGGCCAACTGCTCGACGTTGACGAACACGCCCTGCGGGGTGAGCACCTCGCGGATCCGCTGGAAGAGGTCCTGCTTGTCCTCGTGGGTGAGGTGGTGGATCGCCAGGCCGGACACGACCGCGTCGAAGGGGCCGGCCGGCAGCGGGTCCTTCATGTCGCACACCAGCACCGTGACGCGGGGGTTGCCGGCGAACCGCTCCCGCGCCTTGGCGAGCATCGCGTCCGAGTGGTCGACCAGGGTCAACTCGGCCTGCGGGAGCTGCTCCAGGACGGCGCCGCCCAGCAGCCCGGTGCCGGCGCCGAGGTCGAGGACGCGGGCCGTCTCCGGGACGGTCTCGACGACCGCGTGCACCGCGCTGGCGTAGATGAGGTCGAAGGAGGGGATGAGCTTGCGCCGCATCACGTCGAACGTGCCGGAGTTCCAGATCTCGGGTTTGCTGTCGGTCCTGGTCATCGCGTGGTCCCTTCGCTTCGTGAGCTGAACAGTTGGTCAAGGTCGGCCAGGTGGTGTCCGGCCGCCCTGCGTCCGGGTGCCGCGCCTGCCTCGTCGGTGTTCCGGTGAGGCACGCCGTCGGGCTGTCGTCGGAGGGCCGTGACGGGCCGGGTCAGCACCAGAGCTTTCCGCGCAGGTAGTACGGCTCGGCGTCAGGTTCGTCGGGCCGGGGCTCCTCCGCCGCGGCGATGTGCGCCGCGACGAGGGCGGCGACCTCGGCGACCCGACCGGGGCGCATGACCGAGTAGTGGGTCCCGTCGACCAGGTGCGGGTCGGCGGCGCCGGGCAGGATCTCGTCGAGCGGTACCAGGCCGGGGAAGGCGTCACGCCGGGTCTCCCGCGCCCGCAGCAGCAGGAGCCGCTCGTGCGGCGCGCCCGGCCGGTGCCCCTCCAGGATCTCCGAGTTGCGGCGGTAGACGCCGAACAGCCGCCCCAGGTCGTCGGCGTCGAGCGGCGCGGCGAGCAGACCCGCCCGGGCCAGCGCGTCCTGCACGGCGCACAGGGCCGCCGGCAGCTCGCCGGCGGGCACCTCCGCGGGCAGGTGGCGGCCGATGTCCTCGCCCTGCGCCAGGTCGGTGAAGAAGCCGGCGAGCCGCTGTCGGAGGCTCACGGCCGCGGCCTCCGGCCGGCCCGTGAACGAGTCGATCGCGGTCACCGAGCTGACCCGCCGCCCCTGCTCCGCCACCAGCCCGGCGACGCGCGCCGACACGGTGCCGCCCATCGACCAGCCGACGAGGTGCACGGTCGCGCCCTCCGGCAGCACGTCGCAGAGGGCGTCGCCGTACCGGCCGGCCAGCTCCGTCATGTCGGCCGGCGGCTCCTCGCCGGGTTGCAGGCCGGCCGCCCGCAGCCCGTACACGGTGGCCCCGGCCATGATCGCGTGCCGGTCGAGCGCCTCGACCAGCGGCTCGTAGCAGAGCACGTCGCCGCCCACCGGGTGGACCAGCACCAGGATGCGGGCGTGGTCGCCGTCCTTGATGCGCACCAGCGGCGTACCGCCGTGCGGGTGCTGCTCGGCCCGCAGCAGGCCCGCCTGGTCGGCGACCGTGCGGCTGCGCATCAGCGACGCCAGGGGCAGGGTCCGGCCGAAGTTCTCCCTGATCCGGTGGAACAACCGGACCGCGAGCAGGGAGTTGCCGCCGAGGGCGAAGAAGTCGTCCGTGACCCCGCGTACGTCCGGGCCGAGCAGTTCCTGCCACAGGCTGAGCAGCCGGGACTCGTCCGCCGTGCGCGGCGCGACGACCGCCTGGTCCGTTCCGCGTACGACGGGACCGGCGGCCAGCCGCGCGACCAGTGCCTTGCGGTCGACCTTGCCGTTCGCCGTCAGCGGCACCGTGTCGACCACGGTGACGACGGCGGGCACCATGTACGACGGCAGTTCGGCGGCGAGGTGCGACCGCAGCGCGGCCGGGTCCGGAGCGGCGCAACCCGGTGCCGGGATGACGAACGCCGCCAGGTACGACTCCCCCCGCCCAGTGGCCACCACCGCGACCGCCTTGCGCACGTCGGGATGGTCGGACAGCCGGATCTCGATCTCGCCGAGCTCGATGCGGTGCCCGCCCACCTTCACCTGGTCGTCCTGGCGGCCCAGGAACTCCAGGATGCCGCCGGGCCAGTACCGCGCCCGGTCCCCGGTGCGGTACCGCCGCTCGCCGGTCACCGGGTCGGCGGAGAAGGACGCCCGGGTCAGGTCGGGTGCGTTCCGGTAGCCGTCGGCCACCCCGACCCCGCCGATGTAGAGGTCGCCGGGCACCCACGCCGGCGCGTCGGCGAGCTGCCGGTCGAGGACGTGCATGGTCTGGTTGGCCAGCGGATGGCCGTACGGGACGCTCGACCAGCCCGGCGTCAGGTCCTCCGTCCAGAAGTAGTTGGACCAGATGGACGCCTCGGTCGCCCCGCCGGCGGCCATCACCCGCGCCGTGGGGCACGCCTCCGCGATCCGGTCGAGCAGCGGCAGCGGCACCCAGTCGCCGCTGAGCATGACGAGCCGCAGCGCGCGGAGCATCTCCGGCGCCCGGCCGGCCAGGTATTCCAGCGTGACGGAGAACAGGGCGGGCACCGAGTTCCAGAGCGTGATGCCGTGCTGTCGGCACAGCTCCCCCCACTGCTCCGGGTCGGGCACGTCGCTGTGGGCGGGCACGACCACCGTGCCACCGGCGCCCAGGACGGCGAAGATGTCGAAGACCGACAGGTCGAACGCGAGCGAGGACACCGCGAGCACCCGGTCGGCCGACGTCAGGGCCAGCCGCCGCGTCAGGTCCCGCAGGGTGTTGGTCGCCGCCCCGTGGGAGATCACCACGCCCTTCGGGGCGCCGGTGGAGCCGGAGGTGTAGATGACGTAGGCGGTACGCCGCAGGTCGCCGCCCAGGCCGTCGGGGCCGGGGCCGCCGGGGCCGGGGCCGCCGTCCGTCGGCACCGCGACGACGGGCAGGTCGGGCAGCCCGTCGAGCGGCGCGGCGTCGACGGCGACGACCGCGGTCGCGCCGCTCTGCCGCAGCACCTCGCTGACCCGCGCCTCGGGCCAGGTCGGACCGACCGGCAGGTACGCGCCGCCCGCCCGCAGGACGCCGAGCACGGCGACCGGCTGCTGCCACGACTTGGGCACCCGCACGGCGACCAGGTCGGTACGCCCCGGATCCGCGCCGACGCCCGCGTCCCGCAGCCGGACCGCCAGCGCCGCCGACAGGCGGTCGAGCTCGCCATAGGTCAGGCTCCGCTCGGCGTCGACGACCGCGACGGCGTACGGCCGGCAGCGCATCTGGTCCAGGGCCGCCTCGTGCAACTCGCCCGCCAGGCCGGGCGCCTCGGTGCGGTTCGCCCGCCGGCGGTCGGCGAGCTGCCGGTCGGGCAGCGGCTGCCGGCCCGTCCCGGTCCACGCGTCAGCGTTCGCGGCGAGCTGCCGCAACCGGTGCCGGTGGTATTCGGCGAGGTCGTCGACGAGGCCCGGCGGGTACGACGACCGGTCGTTGTCGAAGTTGCACACCAGCGCGCCGTCGAACTCGAAGACCTGGTGGTCGAGGAGGACCTCGGGAGTGGCGATGGCGCTGTGCGCCAGCGTGGCGGCCGGCAGCGCGAGCCGGAAGCCGTCGGAGATGCCGGGCACCAAGTCGAGGCCGCTGCTGAACACCACGGGCACGGGGTTGCCGACGCTGCCGTCACGCCGGTTGAGCTCCCGGCCGACCGCGACCCCGGAGAACTCGCCCGCGTCGAGGTCGTCGTACAACTGCTTCTGCAGCGCCTGGCACCGCTCGACGAAGGAGCCGGGCACGTCGTCGTACGTCACCAGAAGCGTGCTCGCGGCGTTGCCCCACATCCGTTCCCGGCCCGGCGCGCCGGTCACCCGGTCCGAGGACAGCACCGACACCGTGCCGGGCTGACCACCGGACCAGCGCAGTAGACACTCGACGTAGAGGGCGAAGAGCGCCAGGCCGGCCGACACCCCCTGCTCGGCGGCGTGGTGTCGGAACCGCTTCCAGTCGTCCACGTCGAGCTGATGCGCCACGCGGTGCAGCGGCACGTCCCGGTCGGGCTCGGCGGCCTGCGTGTCCAGGGCACGCGGCAGATCGGGGGCGGGCGGCAGGCTGTCCAGGCGGGACCGCCAGTACCGCTCGGCCGTCCGGCGGGCCGGCAGCGACCTGCGGCGTTCCTGCTCGACGAGGTAATCCGCGAAACTCTCCGCCTCGGGCGCGGGCCGATGGGAGGGATCGGCGTAACAACGGGCCAGCTCGGCGAAGAACAACTGGATCGTGGCGCCGTCGAACACCGTCAGTCGTAGCGCGACCTGCAGATGGGTCCCGCCGTCGGGCAGTCGGACGAATCGGAAAAGGAAGGGTCGACCCGCATCGTGCGGCGGAATGTCCACCACTATTTCGCGGCGCATTCGCTCCAGTTTTCCGGACACCTCGTCGATGCGGCAGGCCGACAGATCCCGCACGTCCACGAGCAATTCCGGCCGGCCGCCCACTGTTGGGGCAAAATGCTGCGTGGCCTCTGGCATCACGCGCGTACGGAGCACGGGACGCACCTGTCGCAGCCGGGCGAGAGCATCGGCGAAACGCTCCGGGTCGGGCGGCGCGGCGGCGGGGAACGCGTACTCCTGGATGTAGAGAGCCGGCGAGGCATGGCCCGCGACTCCCTGCTCACCGATGAGATACGCCTGCTGGAGGTCGGTAAGCGGCAGGTGGGTCTGGCCGCCGGTGAGCACGCCGCCCGGGGCGGACCCGCCCGTGGACCCGTCCTCGCCGAGCAGCGCGACGAGTTCGGCGATGCACGCCTTGATTACCGCTCTTGATTGTTCATCGAGCGATGGTGGATTTGACTGCCCGTTCCGAATACTTGACAAAAAAGCCGCTTCCCCCCGTGGGAACACAGGCATTCGGCAATCCCCCCAATGATTTCCGTCCGACGCCATGCCGGACAACAGCTCATCAGAAACCGGATTTGCGATTCCCGACTGTAGTTGGCCAAGTCGACCCGAACACCCAGGATGATCAGTGATCTGGATCACAGCACGATTGTCGGCGTCACCGAGCGTCAGGAAGGACGCGATTGATATGCGAATTCGCAGGCCGGCACCCGATCTACAGGTAATCACTCCGTCACTGACGCCTGACGATGGCGCGGGAATGTCACCTACCCGGCAGCGGCGCTGGCGGGACGGGGTGGCGAAGGAATCCCGGGTGGCGCATAATGCGCGACCGAACCGCCGCGGCAGCCCGATGAGTGCCGGCAGGGAGAGGTATCGTGCCGCATCGACGGATAAGCAGGA
This sequence comes from Micromonospora sp. NPDC047620, assembly GCF_043205005.1. Classification (NCBI taxonomy): domain Bacteria; kingdom Bacillati; phylum Actinomycetota; class Actinomycetes; order Micromonosporales; family Micromonosporaceae; genus Micromonospora; species Micromonospora sp. NPDC047620. The sequence goes on from NZ_JBIDDG010000020.1 coordinate 33,629, forward strand.
TTTGGCGGCTTGCGGCGATCGGTCGGCAACCCTGGAGACGGCGGGGCTGCGGCGGCGACTGTCGAAGGGCCTGGATGTCCCGACCGAAAGTGTCGGTGTCCGACACTATGGTGACCCGATGACTGGCGTATCCGTCGCACCTGTGGTCCGCATCCGCCCTCCAGCGGACGGAGGCGAACGCGAGATCCTGTCCGGCCTGCTTGACTTCCTGCGTGCCTCGGTCGTGAACAAGGTCGCCGGGCTCACCGACGAGCAGGCGTTCGGTCGGCCGGTGCTCGCGTCCGGACTCACCCCCGCTGGGCTGGTCAAGCACCTGACCGGGGTGGAACGGTACTGGTTCAGCATCGACTTCGCCGGTCACGAGCTGCCCCCGCCGTGGACCGACGACGAGCCCGGTGCGTTCGCTCTCGCCCCCGAGGACTCGCTGGCTGAGATCGTCGAGGCGTACCTAACTGAGTGCGCGCGGTCCTCCGCAGTCGTAGCGGGCGCGGCCCTCGACGACCGCGCCCAGGCCGCCGATGCTTCCTTCACGCTGCGGTACGCGCTCGCGCACATGATCCAGGAGACCGCGCGTCACTGCGGCCACCTGGACCTGCTGCGCGAAAGCATCGACGGGCAGGCCGGCGAGTAGTCAGACCCCCGGCTGGCTGGTACGGCAGCCACAGCAGCAGCCGCCATCCCCGCTTGCCGCTCACCTCAATCCGGTTGGATCCGCGCTCACGCAGCAGGTCGGTGGCCCGCTGCCCAGACAGCCCGGCATGGACGCCTCCCGCGGACGAGGACGTGTACGACTGGTCCTACGGGTTCGACTTCGCTGCGAACGGCTGCGGGATCCTGTCGACCAGCACCGACTACGACCCGGCGTACCGGCTGGCGGAGTTCGCCGCCGCGCGTGGGATCCGGGTACAGCTGATCCTGCTGGACAGCATCGTCAACGACCCGCGGCTGGCCGCCGGCGCCCGGCGGGTTCATGACAACGGCGTGGAGGTCCGAACCACCCCGACCCTGCCGGTCTGGACGTTCGTCGTCGATGACCGGTACGTGGTGATGGCCATCGCCCGGCAGTTCAGCGTCTCCGCCCGCACCGTCCGGCGGATGATCGCCGACCTGGCCGACCGGATCGGCGCGACCAGCCGCTTCGAACTCGGCGTCCAGGCGGTACGTCTCGGCTGGCTCGACGACACACCCCAGCCGGCACCGAGCACCGAGCCGTTCCACGCCTGAGCCGCCAATGGCGAACCCGCCGGCTGCCACGAGGCAACTCGGCGGGTTCACTACCTGTGCATATACCGCTTAGCGGGTCAGGGTGTGATTGAGGAGACGGCAACTCGACCGCCGCCACATGCGGCGGTCCGGCCTGTCGATGTCACCACCACCGCCGTACCCGGCAGCAGCAGGCTCACGGCTTCAACCATCGCGCCGCGAGCGACTTTCCACCAACGCATTGCCGTCACACCCCGCTAGCAAGCAGCGACCGTGAGAAGTGTGCCGAGCAGAGGATGGGACGCGTGGTCGCCACGAGCGCTGGCCCCGGCCTGTCCGAATGCGGTCATGGCCGCAGCCGGACAGCTCATTAGACCTGGCGTCGCCCGACCTACTTACTAACCTGACGTCGCCGGGCTGCTCCCGGCGATGCCGTACCTCTCAATGGATCGATAATCATCTTGAAGAACACAAGGAATGGGCTGATCGCCGGGGCGGGTGCGTTGCTGCTCCTGCTCTGCTGCGGCTTTGGCATTTTCGGTTACCGGGTCGCGTTCAAGGACGACGCCGAGGATGTGGCGGAGAAGTACCTCTCCGCCATCCAGGACAGAAGCCTCGATGACCTGCGGGCGGTGATCTGCGCCAGCGAGCAGAAGAGGATCGATGAAGATAACGAGTGGGATGACGACGAAGGCCTGCTGGATTGGGAAATCACGTCCAGCAAGGAGCGCGAGAACTCGGCGACCGTGACCGCGGAGTTCACCGGAACCGACGGCGGCAAGGTCAGGACCGGCAACATCACCATGACCCTCCTCAAAGAGGACGGCGACTGGAAGGTCTGTGACGTCGACGAGACGCGGGACTGATTCGGTAGGGGCGCGGCCGCGACATGCGGTCGCTCCTTCCCTCCCCGGTTCCTGCTCATCGCGCTCGGAGGGAGCATCCTCGCCGTCGCGACCGTCTACACCTCCGGGCCACGCACCCGCCACGAGACGCTCGGGCTGCTGGTCGCGTTCGCCACGACGGTGCTGCTGTGCGCATCTACTTCTTCCGTGGCGAGGAGACCGGCAGCTCCCGCACTAGGTCCTCGCCACCGACGCACCGACCCTGACCTGGAAGCGTTCTGTCTGCGGTATCAGCGGAGATGCTCAGGAGTGGCCGAGGACGACCGGGGTGCGAGTGCGGCGCTGGTAGGAGCGGGTGCCGAGGGCGAATGCGAGGCCCAGGCCGGCGAAGGCGAGCCCGCCCACGTAGCCGACCCAGGAGGACCAGCCTTCGGCGTCGCCAACCGTGAAGCCGACGGCCGAGGCGATCACGGTGGCGAAGCCGTAGGGGGTGAGGGCCGCAGCGCCCGCCCAGCCCAGGACGAGCAGCGTCCAGCGTGGCAGCCGCTCGCCCCAGGGCCGGGTCAGCGCCGTCAGCAGCAGTACTCCGACGAGGGCGCCCAGCACGGTGAAGTCGATCCCGTGCTGCTCCATCCACACCAGCGCCTCGGGCGCGCCGTTGTCGCGCAGTGAGGCGGCGAGATCACCTGCCGGTCGGCCGGCGTTCCCGCCGAACGCCCAGTAGGTCTTCATCAGGACGTAGGGAGTCAGCGCAGCGATCCCTAGCCAAATGGCCTTCGGGGACTTCGTCGAGATCATGCCGATGATTCCAGCGCAGCCCCGGATCCGAGACCTCCCGACGAGGAGCCAAGCGACTCCCCCATGAAGGGGATCAACGACGGCCGTGCGGACAGCCGGCTGCCGGCCTGTCCAGTCCCACCGCGCGCCCAGCACCGTGGGCACGCAGACAGTCTTCGAGAGCAACTCATCAACGTGTGGTGCGCGGACGTACGCTCATGGCTCCGTGGCCTGCCCGGCCTCCGCGACGAGATGACGGAGTCCGGACCCGCGGCGCTTGGGCTGGCCGGGCAGTTCTCGCTCCGGGCCGGGGAACCTTAGGTTCCTGCTCCCGCATTTGAGGTGTGATGTTCGTGTGTGGGGACGGGAGGGCTGGCGGGGACGCCGCGGTGGTCGGGCGGCCGGGATGCTGCGGGAGGAGGGCAGCGGGCAGCAGGCCACGTTCGTCGAGTTGTTCTTCGACCTCGTCATGGTCTTCGCGTTGACCCGGCTGGTCGAGCAGGCGGTGCCTGGGTTCAGCAGTGACAGCATCACCGAGCGGTGGGCGAGTATCGGCCGTACGCTGCTGCTGTTCGCGCCCCTGTTGTGGTTGTGGACCATGACGGCCTACATCACCAGCCGTTTCGAACCGAGACGCGCGGGCACGCAGTTGGTGGTGCTGGGCAGCGCCCTCGGGCTGCTGATCATGGGCACGGCGATTCCGCAGGCGTTCGGACCCGCTGGGTTGTCCTTCGCGCTGCCGTTCGTGGCGGTGCAGGTCACCCGGGTGGCTGTCATAGCCCTCGGTCTCGGCTCGCACACCCTGCGCCGCCTGTACTCGCGAATTCTGGTCTGGTTCTGCATCGCCGCCGCGGGCTGGATCGCCGGCGCGCTCACCGAGGACGGGACTCGGGTCGCGCTGTGGACGGCGGCGGTGGTGCTCGACCTGGGTGCCGCCCGGATCGGGTGGCCGGTGCCCGGCCTGGGACACGGGCGGTCCACCGTGTGGCAGGCCGGCGGTCGTCATCTCGCGGACCGGTATCCCCAGTTCCTGCTCATCGCGCTCGGGGAGAGCATCCTCGCCGTCGGGATCGTCTACACCTCCGGGCAACGCACCCGCCACGAGACGCTCGGGCTGCTGGTGGCGTACGCCACGACGGTGCTGCTGTGGCGCATCTACTTCTTCCGCGCCGGAGCACTGCTCGGCGAGGCCCTCGACAAGTGCCGCGATCCTGCCAGTTGGGGGCGACATGTCGGCTTCTCCCACGCCCTGATGGTGCTCGGGATTGTGGCCACCGCGATCGGCTTTGACCTGGTGCAGCACCAGCACACCCACCACACCTACCCACCCTGGCTGGCGATGATCACGGGCGGGCCGGTCATCTTCCTGACCGGCCGAAGCCGCCTGGAATACCTCGTCTTCACCCGCGTGTCCCGCCGCCGGATCATCGGAATCACCCTGCTGCTGATCCCCACCCCACTGCTGTCCCACACCTCACCACTGACAGCCGCCAGCCTCGCCGCCCTCGTCCTCCTACTCGTCGCCGCCCTCGACAAACGCCACGCCAGACAGCGACCCCCCGAACACCCCAACCCAGCCGGCTGAACGGCGAAGCAGCTCGAGCTGCCACACGGGCCAAGCGGTGGTCCTTGGTGGGGTCAGGGTGCCGCCAACAGGCAACGACACGACCGCCTCGCAAGCGGCCGCCCGCCACAGACGGCCTGCTGGAGCTGAGCCGTCGAATGCTCCACCGAACCGGTACCGCTCTTGCCCACCCTGCGTGATGCCCGCGGTGGCGTTGGCCCGCCGGATGCGCTCGTTCCTCAGGAAGACCCCCGCGCGTGCGGGGACGACTTGCCTGGGCCCTGGGGGATCAGCCGCCGCCTGAACCATTCAGCTTCAGGCACAGGCGTACGTTCAGGTCGGGCATGCCCGCCACGGTGAAGTAGCGATCCCGTTGGTACCCGGGGACCTCCTCGCAGTTCCGGGTTGAGCTCTCCCCTTCGAACCGAGCGATGACGGCGAAGTTGCCGTTCCGGCACTCCTCCAGGGACCAGATGGTGTCGTCGGATTCGCCGCGGACACAGTCACCTTGATCCGCGTTGTAGGCGGTTCCACCACTGTGCCGGTACACGAGGCAGACGGCCACGTCGGGGTTCTGGGCGGAGTAGCGCCACTCGATTCGGTCCACGTATCCGCACACACTCTGGTCGGTGGTGTTCTTGAAGAGGCGAACGGCCTCGAACACGTCGCCGCCGCAGTCCGCGGCCCGGAAATCCGGGTTCCGCATGTCTCCGGCGTTACGGAAACAGTCTCCCTGCACGGCGTCTGCGAACACGTGGCCGGGTTCCGATGAGGGTTTCTGCGACGCCCCCGCCTCGGGCGTGTCGCCTGCACCGTTCCGCTCGAACAGGGTCGCGGCCCACATCACGCCTGCGACCACGACCACCGCGGCTACGACCGCCGCGACCAGCCGGTGTCGAAACCAATCCGTCGATGAGCCGATACCAGACCTCGAGCCGCCATCGGGTCCCGATCCGGCACCGGGCACTGTGCGGGTACCGAACTCCGTGCCGTGCACCGGGCCGGACCCGAAGATTTTTGTGGGGTCGAGTTCTTGGGGGCCGGGCAGGATGGTGGTGGGGTCGATGCTGGTGTGTTTGTGGATTTCGGCTTTCTGGGTGTTGATGAGTTGGTTGATTGGTTCGGGCCAGGGTTGTGGGGTTGGTGGGGGTGGCCCGATTGTTGTGAGGATGTTGGTGGCGGTGGGGGGGTGGGTGGGGTTGCGGGCGAAGCAGGGTTCGATGATGTGGCGTAGTCGTGGTGGGACTCGGGTCAGGTCGGGTTCTTTGGTGATGATGTTGAGGCGGGTTTGTTCGCTGGTGGCGCCCTGGAATGGGTTTTGGCCGGTGGCTGCCATGGCGAGTACGGTGCCCAGTGCGAAGATGTCGCTGGCGGGGGTTAGTTGGGAGTTTCCCATCGCCTGTTCTGGCGACATGAATGCGGGGTTTCCGATCACGATGCCGGTTTGGGTTATCGTGATGATTTTTGTGGCGTGTGGGGTGTCGTCGGGGTGGATGGTGGGGCGGGCTATTCCGAAGTCGATGACGACTGGTTTGTTGGCGGTCAGCAGGATGTTCGAGGCTGACAGGTCGCGGTGGATGAAGTTTTGGGCGTGGATGTCGCGTAGTGCGGTGGCGAGGCCGGCGGCCAGGTGCAGCACGGTTTCCTCGGTGAATGGCCCGGCTGCGTGGAGGGCTTGGTGCAGGGTGGGGCCGTGGTGGAATGCGTAGGCCAGCCATGGCACGCCGGCGTTGGCGTCGCTGTTTATGACGCGGGCTGTGTGGGGGCTTTCGACTCGTCGGGCGGCGAGGGCTTCGCGATGCAGACGTTGCCGGAAGGATTGGTCGTTGGCGGCGAAGGCGCCGTGGACCAGTTTGACCGCGGCGAGTTCACCGTCTGGTGCGACGGCCAGGAGGACGCGACCCATACCGCCCTCGCCCAGCACCGCACGTGTCCGGTAGGGCCCGACCAGACGAGGATCGGTAGGCGTCAAATCCCACACAGGCGGCTCCGAGTGGTGGTCCGGTCGCGATCGTGAAGAGGCGAATCAGCTCACCGGGCCGACGTTGTATCCCAGGAAGAACCTCCCGGTGTCCTCGTTGGTGGGATTCCCGTTCTCGTCGGAGAGGCCGATGATGAGGCCGACGTCCCACTTGTCGTTCGCGAACTTGTAGTTTCCGCCTTTTCCGATCTTCGTCTCGCTCACCTGCTTGAAGCCGTTGGACGGGAATTGGGCGAGCGTGGCCTGCACGTGCTCCTCAGAAACTCCGAACACGTTCAGAAAGTGGTATTTACCGTCCGGCGATGAAGCCGACTGGACCTCGTACTTCGCGGGCAGTGGGATCTCGCGCGGCCAACTGTCGGAAATCTTGTCCTGGCCTTTCAGGCCACCCCCGGCGCTGGGTGCCGCGGAGGTCGCCGACGGGCCAGCCTGGTCCCGACCGGCCTCTGACGGCTCAGAGCATCCTGTCACCAGGGTCAACGCGAGCAGGGCTGAGGTGAACGCGGAAGCGGGTCGCAACATTGTGGGTGTCCTCCCTGTCGATCGGATGGGGTGGTGCATGGGAGAGCTGTGGGCGGGGGGCTCAGTTCGCCGCCGCCTCCGCCAACGCCTCAGTCAGGGCCGGCAGTCCGTTGGGCCAGCGGATCGACAGCACGGTCGGTGACACGACAGCGTTCCACATTGCAGTGTCGGCGGTCTGGGCAACCCGGCCCGCCGCGAAGGCCGGCAGAGTCTTCAGGTCCTTGTTGGCCCGGTCCAGGTTGGCCATCTCCCGAGTGGTGGAGTACAGCAGAAGGATGTCGCAATCGAGTCGGTCCAGATCCTCGTAGCCGAGGCGGTACGTGATCTCTTCCCCGGAGGTGTTCAGTTCTCTGACCGAGCCGGCGAGTCTCATGCCCAGCCCCTCGATAACCCGGACGCTCGGGGCGGCACCGAGAAAGACGATGACCTCACGCTTGGAAGGGTTGTTGGCGATCGCGGCGAACGTCAGCCCGGTGAGGCCGTGGCGCTCACCCAGCCCGGCGAGATAAGCGTCGGACCCGGCGAGGAGATCCGCTCCCTCCCGCTCGATGCCCAGTGCGGTCGCGGTGACCGAGACAACGCCCTCCCACGGCTCGGCTGACTGGCCTTTGGGCCGAGCCACGACAGGGGCGATTGCGCTGAGCTTGTCGTACTGCTCCTTGTCCAGACTCGAGTACGGAGCCAGGATCAGATCGGGGCTGGTCGAGCGGATCTGTTCGTACGGCACGCTCCTCGGCCCGACGCCCCTGTCGAAGACGACCGGCGCTTCGGTGCCTCCTGCCCGGTAGGCATCGGCGACCCAGGGCTGTAGCTCCTGGTCGGAGTTGAGCGCCCCTTCCCCTGTGATGCCGACCGGAAAGGTGCCCAACGCGATTGCCGCTTCGGCGGCGCCCCAGCCCCAGGTCGCCACCCGCTTCGGTCGTGTCCCGATGACCGTTTCACCGAAGGCGTGCTCGATCCTGACCGGGAAGGCATCCGCGGTGTCCGGTGGACTCTCGTGGCTAACCTCATTGGCGGGGATCGCCCAGGGGATCGCGATGATCAGAAGGGCGACGGCTGCAACGGCCAGGGCGAGCAGGCGAAGGCGTCTGCTCAACCGTGAGCTGCCGACCGACCCACCATCGACCGCCGGCTCGGTGACGAATTGCACCCCTACTGGCGCATGGCGCTCAACCGCAGCCGATCCTCGCCACCGCGCGAAGATTTTTGTGGGGTCGAGTTCTTGGGGGCCGGGCAGGATGGTGGTGGGGTCGATGCTGGTGTGTTTGTGGATTTCGGCTTTCTGGGTGTTGATGAGTTGGTTGATTGGTTCGGGCCAGGGTTGTGGGGTTGGTGGGGGTGGCCCGATTGTTGTGAGGATGTTGGTGGCGGTGGGGCGGTGGGTGGGGTTGCGGGCGAAGCAGGGTTCGATGATGTGGCGTAGTCGTGGTGGGACTCGGGTCAGGTCGGGTTCTTTGGTGATGATGTTGAGGCGGGTTTGTTCGCTGGTGGCGCCCTGGAATGGGTTTTGGCCGGTGGCTGCCATGGCGAGTACGGTGCCCAGTGCGAAGATGTCGCTGGCGGGGGTTAGTTGGGAGTTTCCCATCGCCTGTTCTGGCGACATGAATGCGGGGTTTCCGATCACGATGCCGGTTTGGGTTATCGTGATGATTTTTGTGGCGTGTGGGGTGTCGTCGGGGTGGATGGTGGGGCGGGCTATTCCGAAGTCGATGACGACTGGTTTGTTGGCGGTCAGCAGGATGTTCGAGGCTGACAGGTCGCGGTGGATGAAGTTTTGGGCGTGGATGTCGCGTAGTGCGGTGGCGAGGCCGGCGGCCAGGTGCAGCACGGTTTCCTCGGTGAATGGCCCGGCTGCGTGGAGGGCTTGGTGCAGGGTGGGGCCGTGGTGGAATGCGTAGGCCAGCCATGGCACGCCGGCGTTGGCGTCGCTGTTTATGACGCGGGCTGTGTGGGGGCTTTCGACTCGTCGGGCGGCGAGGGCTTCGCGATGCAGACGTTGCCGGAAGGATTGGTCGTTGGCGGCGAAGGCGCCGTGGACCAGTTTGACCGCGGCGAGTTCACCGTCTGGTGCGACGGCCAGGAGGACGCGACCCATATCGCCCTCGCCCAGCACCGCACGTGTCCGGTAGGGCCCGACCAGACGAGGATCGGTAGGCGTCAAATCCCACACAGGCACCGCCCTCTGATCCGGCCGGTTGTCGAGAAGCCGGTCCAGCCTATCCGCAAGGTACTTCCCTTGGTACCTGGCCAGATCCTCGTCGGTCGTCGACTGGCGCCGGAGACGTTTCCTTTCGCCCGCATAGCGGAGGCATGCGCTGGCAAAGTTGAGCGCGAGCCCGAACGTCAGGGGCCGCGAAGGACGAGTCGACGCCGCACCGCTCCCGTCATGCCGGAAGCCGACACCGCCGAGGTGCCCCGCACCGGCCGGCTCGACCGGATTAGTGATCTGGCCAGGTGGCTGCTGACACCGCTGTCGCGCTCATGCTGGCTCCGACGGTGGCCGGCTGCGCCCTGGTGGTCGTGATGGCCGAGTCCGATCGGCCGCCGGCACCCTGCGCGTCGTCCGGGCAACGGCTGTGAGGAGACCACCCTCGGCATGGTGGACTCCCACGCGGTGCTCCACGAAGGAGTGCACTGCCCCGTGCGTGGCGTCAGGGGCGGAGCAGGTACACCCGCCAACTGGCGACGGTGACCACCTCGAACGCGCCTGGTTCGGGGCCGAGCCGCTGGTCGAGCCGGGCGGCCAACGGCGAGCCGACCGGCGCGACCCAGGCTGCGTCGGGATCGGCCGCCACCGTCTGACGGTATGCGGGCAACCGGTCGAAGCCGGGGCGCAGCTCGTCGTCGACCACCGCGCAGACCACGTTCTCACCGGTGGCAAAGGTAAGCCGGTTGCAGGTCCAGTAGCCACCGCGCACATGCCGTACGCCCAACTCAGCGAGGGCGTCGACGAGCGTGCGATGCCGCTCGGCCTCGGCGGAAGTGGCCGGCACGGTACGGATCGCCTCGACAGTCGCCACCGCGGCCGTGCCGAGGATGGCCGCCAGTACGGCAGGCGCCACCACGCGGAGGACACCAGAACGTCGACGGGCCGCGCGCCACAGCGGCCAGAGCAGAGCGGGGGCCGCGACCGCCAGGCAGGAGAGGTAGCGGGAGCTCTCCACAGGGGTCCGCCCGGCCGCGCTGCTCACCACGTACGCCGCGAACACCGCTGCGGCCCCGGCCAGCAGCGCCAGCCGTACCGCCGCCGACACCCGCTGGTCGTCTCCCCCTGCGGCCCCGCCGGGGCGTGGACCGTCACCGTTCCTCGCGACTGGCAGGGCTTCGAAATCTGCTGTCGACCTCCGCGCCGTGCGGAGAGTGCGCCAAGCGGACAGGATGGCGAGGAGCAGCAGGACCGGGAATGCGAGCGCCCACCAGAGCTGCCAGGTGGCGCAGTGGCTCGGCGAGCAAAAGCCCATCCCGAGCGGCGGCCCGAGCACCAGGCCGCCGTAGAGCCGCTCGCCCCAGCTTGCCGTCGCGTCCCCGCCGCTGGCGGCCAGGACCGCGGTGAGCGGGTTGCGGCCGTGCCGGAGGCTGTCCACCAGCATCGGCGCCGCGCCCAGCAGCAGCGCGCCCGCCACGACCAGCCCCGCCCGACCGGCCAGTTCCCGCCGCCGCCACACCACCAGCACCGTGCCGGTCCCGAGGATGTACGGCAGCAGCAGCGGGTCGACCCAGAGCATCAGCCCGGACACCAGTGCCCAGGCCGCCCAGCGGAGCAGCCGCCCGCCCGCTCGGTTGGCGCACAGTGCAACGGTGAGCAGGGCGAGGGCCACCCCGGCCGGGTTCATCTCGGGGTAGCCGCCCCCGGCGATGAGCTGGTTCTTGACCACCCGGTCGGAGCCGAGCGCGAGGAAGCCGATGACCAGCAGGGCGAACCAGGGGTCGCCGCCGAGCCGACGGGTGAGCCGCCAGGACAGGGCGAGGAACAACGCGTACAGCGCGAGGGTGGGCAGCCGCAGCGCGAGCACCGATGGCCCGGCGAGCGCGACCAGCGGCGCGGCCAGGTACGCCTCGAGCGTGCCCATGTAGGCCTGCCCGTAGAACCAGATTGGGAATTCCTCCCCACGGGCGATGTGCAGGGCGGCCAGCCCCATGGTCGCCTCGTCGCTGTTGGTGGGCGGGGCGTCGGCGAGCAGCAGCGCCAGCCGGTACCCGACCCCGGCCAGCCCGACGAGCAGTGCGAGCAGCACCGGCAGCCGGAGCGTACGTGGCCGGGCGCGGTCGCGTGGCTCCTGGCGTACCGTGGCGGTCATGCCCGCGATCATGGCATCCGGACGACGGCTGGCGGCCCATAGCCCGGCCTCAGCCCGCGACGGTGCTGGTGCCGAAAAGGGCCGAGGCTAGGCTAGGGCCGACGTATTGTCGCCACCGTGGAGATTCCCGTGAAGCTCTCGATCCTCATGCCGGTCTACAACGAGGAAGAACGCATCGCGGATGCTCTCAAGCAGGCGTTGGCGGTTGACTACCCGTGCGAGATCGAGCTGGTCGTGGTTGACGACGGCAGCCGGGACGGCACCGGTGAGATCCTCGGCCGGGCCGACGACGCGCGTCTGCGGGTCATCACCCACCAGCGCAACGCCGGTAAGGGTGCGGCCATCAAGACGGCGGTCGACAACGCGGAGGGCGACTTCATGGTCATCCTCGACGCCGACCTGGAATACGACCCGCAGGACATTCCCAAGCTGCTCGATCCGGTGCTCGACGGGCGGGCCACGGTCGTCTACGGCAATCGCACCTTCGGTAGCCACAGCGCCTACAGCTTCTGGTACGTGATGGGCAACAAGGGCGTCACGATGGCTGCCAACGTGCTGTTCAACTCCTACATCGGTGACCTGGAGACCTGCTTCAAGCTGATGCCGGTCGAGCTCTACCGTTCGCTCGACGTCCGCTCGCGCGGCTTCGGTATGGAGGCGGAGGTGACCGGCAAGCTGTTGCGCCGCCGGATCCGCCCCTACGAGGTGCCGATCAGCTACCGGGCGCGGGGCCGCGAGGAGGGCAAGAAGATCACGTGGAAGGACGGCGTCGAGGCGCTGTGGATCCTCGGCCGCGAGCGCACCCGCCGCCGCCCCCTCGGCGCCCCGACCCGCTGACCCGCCGCCGAGACCTGCCCCGCGGCGGGTCGCCGCGGACTCAGCGGCCGGCCGGCGCCAGCGCCGACTCCAGGAACCCGCCGACCGAGCGGCGCAGCCCGGCGGCGTCCAGCCCGTGCCACCGGGTGTGGTCCTCGGCCGACCCGTAGCGGCGCAGCTCCTCGCGCCCGACGCCGAGCGCCAGCAGCCGGTGCGGCCGGTCGGCCAGCGCCGCCGACACCACCCGCGCCGACGTCCCGGCCAGGTAGGGCTCGACCAGGATCACCTCCGTGCCGGCCAGCGCCCGTAGCCCCGCGGTGTCGAACGGCCGGGGCCGGTGGGTGTACGCCACCGTGACGCCCAGATCGGCCGCCGCGGCGAGCGACGCGTCCAGCACCGGGCCGACCGCGACCAGCAGCGGGGCGCCCGGCCCCGCGTCCCGGAGCACGCGCAGCGCGCCGTCGCCGCCGTACGGCCGGTCGTTGTGCTCGGTGGAGAGCCGCAGGTACGCCGAGCCGTCGGCGGCCACCGCGTCCCGCAGCAGCGCCGGCACCTCGTCGGGGTGGCCGGGGACGTGCACGGTCCAGCCGTGCAGGGTGTCGATCAACGAGACGTCCGCTGGCGAGAGGTGGGTGCGCCCGGCAGCCGCCCGGTCGTACGACGCGCCGACGCTGACCAGCACCGCGCCCACACCCTGGTGGTCGAGGTCCAACTTGAGCTGCTCGTACGCGCGCTCGACCAGGAACGGGGCGTAACTGTGCGCGATCGGCCGCAGCCCGGTCAGCGCCAGCCCGCCGGCCACGCCCACCATCAACTGCTCGCGGATCCCGACGTTGAGGACCCGGTCCGGGTGCCGCCGCGTGGCCGGGGCGAACGCGGCGGCGGAGATGTCCGCCAGCACCAGCGCCGTACGCGGATCGTCCGCGAGAAGCGCGGTGGTGGTGTCGACGAAACGGTCCCGCACGGTCACTCCCCCTGGTCGACGACCGCGACGACGACGTGCGGCCGGTGGTTGTCCTGCCCGGTCAGGGCGGTGTGCAGGGCGTCGTGGTCGCGCCCGTCGACGGTGGCGGCGGTCCAGCCGTTGACGGTGAACCGGGCCGCGGCGCCGCCCGGCCAGCCGTGCGTGGCGGAGCCGTTGTCGATCACGATCGCGGTCAGATTGCCCAACCCGGTCGCGCCCGCGTACGCGATCGCCTCGTGGTTGGAGCCCTCGTCCAGCTCCGCGTCACCGAGCAGCACGAAGACCCGGGGCGTGAGCAGGCCCTGGGCGCGCAGCCCGAGCGCGGTGCCCACGCCGAGCCCGAGCCCGTGGCCGAGGGAGCCGGAGCCGATCTCCACCCCGGGCACCAGCATCCGGTCGGGGTGGTCGCCGAGCCGGCTCCCCGGGCCGCCCTGGTCGTCCAGCCAGTCGGCGGGGACGAAGCCCTTCGCGGCGAGCACGGCGTAGTAGCCGGCGACGGCGTGCCCCTTGGAGAGCAGGAACCGGTCCCGCTCCGGCGCGTCGACGGTCTCCGGGGTGATCCGCAGGATCCGGTCGTAGAGCACCCAGAGCACGTCGACCGTGGAACGGACGTTCGCGCCGAACTCCCGGCCCGCGCGGACCCGCTCGTACAGCGGGGCGACGGGCCCGGGCAGGGGTGGCGCGGTCGGGTCGTCCGGCGGTGGGGCGGTCGCCACCCGACCCGCGTTGGCGGTCATCGTGGTCATGCCGCTAGCCTGCAAGTTGAAGTCCGCTTCAACTCAAGGCGACGTGATGCACGAGTCACTGACCATCGGCCAGCTCTCCACCCGCAGCGGCGTGGCCCCCTCGGCGCTGCGCTACTACGAGCGGCTCGGGCTGATCCGGGCCGAGCGGACGGGCGGCAACCAGCGCCGGTACGCCCGCACCGAGCTGCGCCGGGTGGCGTTCATCCGGATCTCCCAGCAGGTCGGCATCTCGCTCGAGGAGATCCGGGAGGCGCTGGACTCCCTGCCGGCCTCCCGTACCCCCAGCGCGGAGGACTGGGCGCGGCTCTCCGCGGCCTGGCGGGAGCGCCTGACCGAGAAGATCCGGCTGATGACCAAGCTGCGCGACGACCTCGACGGCTGCATCGGCTGCGGCTGCCTGTCGCTGCGGCGCTGCACGCTCTACAACCCGGACGACTCGCTCTCTGGAGAAGGCTCGGGGGCCCGCCTGATGCTCCCCCGCCCAGCCGCCGACCCGGCGCCGGCCGTCTGACGGCGACCCGCCGACCGACGGTGGCGGACGGTGGCGGGCGCGGCGGCCGGTGCGGCACCGGCCGGCGGGCCGCCAGCTCGTGATCCCTGCGCCGGCCCGGTCGACGCGTCAGCCGGTGGTGAGCAGCACCTTGCCGACGTGGTCGCTCGACTCGACCAGCCGGTGCGCCTGCGCCGCCTCGGTGATCGGCAGCCGGCGGTCCACTATCGGCCTGACCGCGCCCGCCTCGACCAGCGGCCAGACCTGTTGGCGGACGCCCCGGACGATCTCCGCCTTCTGCGCCGGCGGCCGGGACCGCAGCGCGGTGGCCGCGACCGTGCCCCGCTTGGCCAGCAGCGCGCCGAGATCCAACTCGCCCTTGCGGCCGCCCTGCATGCCGATGACCACCAGCCGGCCGTCGGTGGCCAGCGCCGCCACGTTCCGGGGCAGGTAGGAGGCGCCCATGATGTCGAGGATGACGTCGGCGCCCCGGCCGTCCGTGACCCGCCGGACCTCCTCGACGAAATCCTGCTCGCGGTAGTCGATCGTGTGCGTCGCGCCCAGCTCGCGCAGCCGCTCGTGCTTGGCCGCCCGGGCGGTCACCACCACCGTGGCGCCGAGCGCGACCCCGAGCTGGATCGCGAAGGTGCCGATCCCGCTGCCGCCGCCGTGCAGCAGCAGCGTCTCGCCCTTCGCGAGCCGGGCCAACTGCACGACGTTCGACCAGACCGTGCAGGCCACCTCGGGCAGCGCCGCCGCGTCGACCAGGTCGACCCCCGCCGGCACCGGCAGCAACTGCCCGGCCGGCACGGCGACGCGCTCCGCGTACCCGCCGCCGGCCAGCAGCGCGCAGACCTCCTGGCCGACCTCCCAGCCGGCCACGTCGGGCCCGGTCGCGCTGATCACCCCGGAGCACTCCAGCCCGGGGTACGCGGGCGCGCCCGGCGGCGGCGGGTAGTGCCCCTGCCGTTGCAGCAGGTCCGCCCGGTTCACGGCGGTGGCCCGCACGTCGACGACCACCTCGCCGGGGCCGGGCTCGGGATCGGGCACCTCGCTCCAGACCAGTGCGTCGGGTCCGCCGGGCTCCGGGATCGTCATCGCGCGCATGCCCTGTGTCTACCCCACCCGCCCGTCGGTCCACGCCCGGGCCAGGATCTCGTCCACCGTCTGCGCCGGGGTCTGCGCGGAGGTGTCCAGCCAGAGCCCGATGCGGGGCGTCTCCGCGCGGAACCCCGCGTCCAGGTCGGCGACCGGCCAGTCGCCGTACCCGGTCTTCTCCCGGGCGTCCTCGCGGGCGGCGACGACCTCGGGGCTCGGCGCGAGCACGACGACCGCCAGCGGGCGGTGCCGGATGCGGTCGACCATGTCCGGCAGGTCCGGGCCGAGGACCACGTCCTGGAGCACCACGGTGAAGCCCGCGGCGGCGTAGCGGTCCGCCGCCGACGCCGCGAGGTCGTAGCGCAGCCGCAACTGCCGCCACGCCTCCTCGGACGGCTCGGCGGTCATCTCCGCCCGCCCGCTGACCACCATCCGCCGGAAGACGTCGCCGCGCAGGTGCACCGCGCGGGGCAGCCGCCCGGCCAGCGCCTCGGCCACAGTGGACTTGCCGGCGGCCATGATGCCGGTGATCAGCACGACGGACGGGGTCTCCCACATGCGGCCGATCATCTCAACGCGGGTGCCGTGCCCGCTCGCCCGGTGCGTCGCCGTGGCAGACTAGGCACGGTCGCGTACCCCTGCGGGGCGCGGCCCGGGAGGGTTCGCCTAGTGGCCGATGGCGCTGGTCTTGAAAACCGGTAAGGGCAGCGATGTCCTTCGTGGGTTCGAATCCCACACCCTCCGCCGGTGAACAGCAGAAACGCCCCCTGACCAGCGCAAACGCCGGTCAGGGGGCCGTGTCGTTGAGTAGCGAGTCGGTCTCACTTCGTCTCGCCGAGGGCGGTCCAGTCTCACTGGTCGCGGCAAATGGGCGGCAACGACAGTTGGCCACCTACGGCGCGGTAGGAGACTTCGGCAAGGCCTCGCCGGGCACGTCTTCCTCGAAGAAGTCCCCGAACAGGTCGTCGTCGTTCTCTGGCCACTTCATCGCACCATCCTCGCGGAACGGGGGCACTACGCCGTCTGCCGACCCCTGAACAAGTTCTAGCGCGGGCCGGTAGAGGAACGGAACCCAGAAGAGGTTGCCTCCTGTCTCGCTCTTGCGACGCTCGAAGAATCCAATTTCAGCAAGGCGCTCCGCTGTCTCTCGTGCACTTTCCAGGGGCAGTCCCCATGCGGCCGACAGACTGGCTGAGTTGTGGTTTGTCTTGCCGCCCCTGAGGGCTTCCATGAACGTCTTCAATTCAGCGAATTCCGCGTACATCGTTCGCGTCAGGCGAGCCTCGGACACCTCGGGTAGGGCATCCTTCAATGCTTGCGGCGTGAAGAGGGCTTGACCAGCCGGCGGCGGAATGCCAAGGTCCAGGAATCGCAACTGAGCGTCACGAGCCGCAGTAACCAGGTGAATCAGCTCACGCGGGGCGGTCTGGCCGGTTCCATCTTGAGTTCGCCGCATGCACCAGTCAAACGTCTGGCTCTGATTCGGGCCGCTTTCAACCTGTCGTGGATATACGCGGTCGAAGAAGTCCTGTTGTCCGATATTGCTGCTTAGTACATCGTTCTGCGATGCATCGTAAAAATCCTGAATGTTCTGGTTCTTGATCAGGCGCTGCACAACGAGGCGTAGCAGAGACGGTCTGTCCCATGCGAGGGTGAGGTCTCGAGTGATGTGGCTTGCCTCGCGAAAACCGTTTGCAGTGATGGTCCGCCAGATGTCCGTTCTAAGGAAGATCTTCAGCCTGAGGTTCTCGTACGGCAACACGTCGAGGTACACACGGAAAAGTGCCCGCAATGCATTCGACTCTAGGGCCGACGAACCCTCGAAGGCAACATCGAGCCTATCGAGCAACAGCCAGACTTGGTAGTCAGCGCCAGCCCAGATCTCGTCTGCGAGCTCGAACAGGTCATCTACCTGAACAGCGCCCTTTGCGCGTTCCTCGGGCGTTGGCTCGCTGAATTGAATTCTTCCCGAGATCGAGAAACCGCCAGTGGGATCTAATTGGAGGGATGGTTCGATCTCATGCACGCTAAATATGCGGCGCACGTAGTTGCGTGCGGATGTGAGAACGGACTTGAGAGTCCTCCTTCCCGGTGGCCGAAGCTTGGCGTCTGTGAGGATCTGAATCAGCTGACGCGTTGCGTCGCTGTCCATGCCAAAATCCTCGATTTTCTCCGCGATCAGCAGGAGAAAATAGATCTTCCAGAGGCCGACGAATTCGGCCTCGCTCGTGGGTGGATCATCGGTCATTCCTTCGAACGCGCCCGAGCCGCGAGGCTTCACGGCCGGTGCGATGAGGATGCCGCGATCGAATAGTTCGTTCTCCCGGGCAACCAAGGTCGAGTAGATAGCGCTCTTACCCGAGCCTTTTGGCCCGTAAACAACATCTACGTCACCGAGCCAGACGCGCCGCCACTGTTCGGTTTCTACGAAGTATGAAGCAAGTTCTCCAGCCTCCTCTTCCGCGATCCGGCTGCCCAAGGTGAGTTCCTGGAGGACGCGCTGCTTATCGACCATGCTTGCCGCCACCTGGGTGAGGCTAGCCCAGAGTCAGCGATTGCGAAATCAGGTCAGGCCGGTCTTTTGCGATGAATGCGCATGCAAAGGGCGGGGCCTGCGGGGTGGTGGTCTGGGCTTGAGCGCATGATCTGCGCCATTGTCGGCAAACCGACAGTGCTGCATCTGTGTCACCGCTCAGAGTGCGTGTTCGGAGGTTCGCCCAGCGCCTGCTCGATGCGCTTACGTGCCGCCTCATCTTGGCCGTCGATGCACGAGGCGTAGACCTTCAACAGCACGTGCACGCTGTGCCCTGCCCATTCGGCGACTTGGGTAGCCGGAACGCCGGCATTGAGCCAGAGCGACACCGCAGCGTGCCGAAGCAGGTCGTCACGACCCTGGAGACGTGCTCTCGGCTGAAAGTTTCGCGGCCTACAACGCCCTAGCAGAACTGGCCAGGAGCGTAGGTTTGGATGCAAGCTATGAAGTAGTCCCACCGCCGGGGTTTGTGCATCTAAACCGCCCGAATCTCATCGTCCTCACCTCACCACGCCTATTGCCGTTTGTCGGACAGGTAATGGAGGCCGACCCACACCTTCGCTTTGCGTCGGACGAGCGCGGCTGGTACCTCATGGATGGTGAGACGGAGTATCGGTCACCCCGAGACGATGGCCATTCAGCGGACTACGGTTACATTGGCCGTTTGCCGCGCCCCGACGGCAAAGGATCGTTCCTCTATCTTGCCGGCACTCACGCACAAGGAACGCTTGGCGCTGCACAGTTCGTCGCCGACAACCTTGCTCAGCTATACAAAGAATTGAAGAACCGTCGGTTTTCAACCATCATTCGCTGTGAGTACGACTCCAATGATCCAAGGAAGATCCTTGCTTGCGAGCGCGTAACACCAATCTACCGGCACGAAAGCTGAGTAAGAATGCGCATCCTTGCAGCGTCCGAACCATCTAAGGCAGACAAACTCAACGAGGACTGGTTTTCGGCCTCGCCGAACCTGGTCGTAGTGCTCGACGGTGCTACAGCGCGCACCGATACGGGCTGCATCCACGGCGTTTCGTGGTATGCAGCCCAACTTGGCGCATCGCTGTCTGCGCAAGCTAGCGACGCTTCAATAGCACTCCCGGCGGCACTAGCCGCAGCCATTGAGAATGTCGCTAACCAGCATCGAGAGTGCGATCTAAATAGCCCCGGCACCCCATCGGCCGCTGTGGCAGTGCTCCGCCGCGCCCAAAGCTACCTTGAATATCTGGTGCTCGGAGACGTGGGTATCATCCTTGCCTCCGATTCGACCCTGAGTGTCATTACCGATGACCGGGTAGACAAGAGCGCACAGCCAGAGCGCCGGGCAGCAGACGCATATCCCATCGGGTCCGCAGAAAAGGCCGAGGCGCTTGTCCGAATGAAGCATGCCGAGTTGGCTGCACGGAATGCGCCAGGGGGTTCTGGGTCGCCGCCGCCGACCCCACGGCCGTAGACCATGCCCTTATCGACAAGGTGCCAGTCAGCAGTGTCGACCGGTCCGTAGTCTTAACCGATGGCGCAGCACGCCTCGTCCGAATGTTTAACGAGGCTGGTTGGAAGGACATGTTGAAACTGCTGGAAGAGCATGGGCCGAGCGAGATCCTACGTCGAGTGCGTCAACTCGAAGCATCCGATCCCGTCGGACTCAGGTGGCCACGCAACAAGCAGAGCGATGACGCCACCATCGTCTACCTAGCAGACCTCCGATGAAGTCGGATGCAAGGCTGCCCGTTGCCGGCCTCCCCCGGCCTACGCGGCGGGTCGCCCCAAGAGTAGTCCGCCGAGCTGCTGTGCGATGTCGCGGCGCGCCTGATCCCGGAAAGGCCTATCCCCGCTGTCGATCAAGGTTTCTCAGCGCCCACAGCGTTTCGTGATACGCATGCTCGATTTCGGCCCGGTGCTGCGCCACCTCCTGGAGCCGCTCTTTGCTCATGCGTCGTCTAACATCTAGCGCGCCCTTTTTAAGGAGCAGCTGGTCTCTCTCTGATTGGCTCTCGGTTTGCTTGAGGGCCATATCGATGTCTTCGAACATAACGTCAAGGCGCGCCGTCTCATCGTGGGCGCTATCCATTTCGCGGGCAGCGTAATCGAGGCTCACGCGAAGCTCGCGTTGCCGGATTGCCAGCTCGAGCCGTTCCTCTTGAGGGGAATGTGTTGTTGGCAGCTCCCCGGCCTGACGAATCGTCTCACTACTCACGTTGGCATTGAGGTATTGCGTTGCATGGAACAAGAGTGTTTGGGTGCTCATGAGTACTAACTGAGCACCGCACCATCGATGCACCTCCTCCGCCAATTCGGGCTGGGCGGCGACGATCTTTCCTTTAACTTTGAGGTACCAATCCTCCTTCCGGTCACCAGTAACAAATACCAAGTGGGCGACGGACCGCCGTTTCGTCTCTTCCAGGGTCTGCCGCCAAACGAAATAGTCGCCGTATCCTCCATTAGGCTTGCCGGCATCCTTAAAGCCCGGCGGTATCTTCTCCTTAGCCCTACGCTCTGCTTCAGTCAGCGCATCGGCGCGGCTCTGCTCGTCAAACTCGTCGCCGACGCGGTTGCCGATAATCGCCTGAAGCCTTGCAAGGATAGGGTCTTCGCTCTCGATGTCGGCTGGAGCATGGTCGTTGCTCAACCGCTTAACAGACTTCTGCAGCGAGCTAAATACCTGCTCAAGCTGAATTAGAAGTCGGTCTCGCTCCTTCTCCGTCAGCGCCGCCTGATTAGAAAGGTTTCTAATCTTGCCCTCTAGGTCTGCCTGAGCGGTTTGCTTGTGGGAGTCGATGGAGTTGAGGACAGCGTCATAGGTTGCACGCCGCTCCGCCATCACTTCGAGCCTGTTTCGGTGGAATTCCAATCCCACCTGATGAGGCACCCACACTCGGTTGCCAAGTGTGTGGAGCGTGGATAGCAACTCTTCGCGAGCTTTTGGAGCGAACCGGTATGCAGAAAGCAGTACGTTAGTGTCCAGGACGACAAACCCGCTTGTTAGAGCTACCCGGATTGTCTCCTCGGAAGGAGTAAGGAAATGTGTGAAGGCTGCGCTGAAGCTTTTTGTCACCCTTACTCCCTCTGGTTGCTCTTACGCGTGCGGGTCGCGCGGTACTCGGCCCCAACACGCGTCCCAGCGTAGAGGGTGATGGACATCCTCGTTGCCCCCGAACCTTTGGCTATCTCCTCCCGCGCACTCATCGAGCCGTTCATCAGTTCGCTCCTGTGCCGAATACCTGCCGAACGGGCTCATCCTCAACGGGCTCTTGTGGGCCGACGGCGGCCAGTGGCGCGAGCAGTCGGCAAGGAACCCTGAGGGCGCGCGGCGGCAAATGCGCGGCATGGACTGCCCGCGGTTCCGCGTTTAGGCAGGTCGAAGGCTTGCAGCGGTCGGTCTTGAAAACCGGTAAGGGCAGCGATGTCCTTCGTGGGTTCGAATCCCACACCCTCCGCCCAGGAACAGCACAACTCCCCTTGGCCAGCGTTCGCGCTGGTCAAGGGGCGTTGTGGCGCCGATTCGGGGGTCCCGTTCGATTTCCGCGACTACCGCTCCGGCTCACTGGTTGTGCCCGAGCCGACCCGCCCAGCCCTTACGGCGACGTCAGTAGTCCAGAAGAAGCGGCTGACGGTGCTCGATCGCGGTCTCGGCGAGGTCGAGCATCACGGCGAGGCCGAATCGTGCGAACTCCACCAGCGTCGGGTTGTCGGTGAACAGCCCGCGCCGAAGCTCGGCCGGGTCGTGCCCGGCGAGGAGACCGGCGCGTTCGTCCAGCAGGCGCAGCTCGGCGACCAGCCGATCGACCGAACCCATCCGGGTCGGCTGGCCCGTCGGCCGGGACGCCTCGATCACGAGCGGATCCTCGGTGAGCGGCAACCACCACTCCACCCCCGACAGCAGCGTGTGGTAGCGCTCGGGCTGCGCCGAGGCCGCCTGGTACGCGGGAGCGTCGGCGAACTCACGCGGGCTGTCTTCCTTGTCCCAGGGGCTCGGACACAGGTCCGGGCGCTCGTCGTACGCGGCGAGCAGCAGGACGGCGCCGAAACCGTCCCAGTCGGGCTTGTCGGTCCAGTACGGCTGGGTCGTGCCCTCCGGCCAGTCCACGGGACCGCCGAGCGCCTCCCCGAGCCACTGTTGCCACTCCCGTACGGCGTTCTGGACCACGTCCGGGTCGGCTTCGTGGTCCTCGTCCTCCTGCGCCCGGATGATCCGCACGTCGTATCCGTCCTGTGCGCCGATCTGCTGTGTGATGGTCAGCCAGTCGTTCAGGTGGTAGCGGGTCAGCGGTCCGACGTAGAGATCAAGGCCCATGGGGAGGCATTCTTGCCCACGGCGCACGTGACGTGTCGGCTCGGGTCGAAGTCGGCTCGTACGGGGACGCCGGGCGCCTCCGGTTCGATCGCGGGCGTCGGCGGGGTATGAAGGGTGCGGAGGACAACCGCGCTCACCGGAAGGACCTGTCCAGATGACCCTGGAACGACCGATCGCCCCGGACCCGTACGAGCTGCTGCCGACCGTGTCGTCGTTCACCCTGACGAGCGACGACGTGCAGAACGGCGAGCCGATGGACACCGCGTACGCCCACGGCAGCGTCGGGGGCGGGAACGTCTCGCCGCAGCTCGCCTGGTCCGGCTTCCCGGCCGAGACCAGGGGCTTCGTGGTGACCTGCCTCGACCCGGACGCCCCGACGGGCAGCGGGTTCTGGCACTGGGTGCTGGTCAACCTGCCGGCGAGCGTCACCGAGTTGCCCAGAGGCGCGGGCGCGGAGGATCTCGGCGGCGCGTTCACGGTCCGCAACGACTACGGCGACCAGGGCTACGGCGGTGCCGCGCCGCCGGCCGGTGACCGCCCGCACCGCTACGTCTTCGCGGTGCACGCCCTCGACGTGGAGCGCCTCGACGTCACCCCCGACGCGACCCCCGCCGCGGTCGGCTTCAACCTGGCCTTCCACACTCTGGCCCGCGCCGTAATCCGCCCCACCTACCAAGTCAAGCAGTAACCCCTCTCCATCTCCTCCCTGCCCCGCGATCTTGCACTTGCGGCCCTTGTTTCGCGGCTTTCGCCCCTTGCGCCGGGGCGACAAGTGCAAGATCGCGGGGCGGAGAGAGGGGAAGGAGGGGAGGGGGAAAGGAGAGGGGTCAGGCGGGGACGCGGGCGACGGCGAAGACGGACTGGCCGAACGGGGGGCGGACGCGCTGCTCCGCCGCCTTGGTGGCGGGGAGCACGAGGGTGTCGTAGACCTTGACCATCGGGCCCTCCTTCGGCATCAGCCGGAAGACCTTGGTCGCCATGAAGTAGCCGATCAGGCCGAGCGCGTTCGCGTAGTGGATCTTCTCCACCGTCAGGCCGGCGGCGGTCATCGCGTCGGCCAGGGTCTTCTTGGTGTAGCGGCGCACGTGGCCGGTGGCGATGTCCGCCGGGCTCATCGCGAACTGGAACGCCGGCACGATGATGATGATGTTGCCGCCCGGCCGCACCAGGTCGCGCATGCTGCGCAGCGCGCCCACGTGATCCTCGATGTGTTCCAGCACGTTGTACGACACGGCCGCGCTGTAGTCGCCCCGCTCCGAGTGCGGCAGCAGCATCTGGCGGACCTCGATGTTCGGCTGGTCGGCCAGCCGCTCCTTCAGGGAGACGAGCCGGTCCGGGTCGGCCTCGGTGGCGGTGAACCGGGGCAGCCGCTCCGCCCACTCCAGAGCGTAGTCGCCGAGCCCGCTGCCGATCTCGATCGGGTTGTCACCGAGGTGCGGCACGGCCAGCTCGACAAACCAGCGACGGTGGTTGACCGCGGTTGCGAGGCCTTCCAGGACCTCGGACTGCACGCGCTGATCCCCAGTGATTTCTGCCATGCGTCGATTCCTCACGATATGACTCGACCCGCGCCTGGACCGACAGAGTGAATCATCCGCGCTGACGGCAGAAGAATCGGGGCACCTGGGTGGCCGAATTGCGGTCGGGGGGTGGGCGCGTGATCGGCGGTCGGCGAACCCGGCACATGGTACGCCAGTACCCCGAAACATGTCACGGCGGTGCCATAGCCTGACTACTCTACGAATCGTTATGACTACTCCTGAATCGGGCCTCCCCGCCGGCACGCCGGGACGCGGAGCGCCGGAAAGCGGGTCCGACCGGGGCGTACGCCCCTGGAAGGGGTGGTGGACGGACCTCGCCGCCGTGGCGAGCTTCGTCCTGCTCGGCTTCTGGGTGACCGCGCGGCTGTGGCTGCGCCCGTCCCACGGCATCCGGGACAACCGTACGGACCAGTCCCAGTTCGAGTGGATGATGGCGCACGGCGCGCGGGTGGTGACCGATTTCGTTTACCCGTTCACGTCGGACCGGATGAACGTGCCGGACAGCGTCAATCTGATGGCAAATACGTCCGTATTATCCGTGTCTATCCCAATGACGCCCGTCACGCTGCTGTTCGGCACGCGGGCGTCGTTTCTGCTGTTCCTCACATTGGGCATGATCGCCACGGCGACGGCCTGGTACCTCCTGCTCTCCCGGGTGGTCGTCGGCTCCCGGGGGCCGGCCTGGCTCGGCGCGGCGTTCTGCGCGTACGCCCCGGCGATGGTCTCGCACGCGAACGCGCACCCCAACATCGTCTCGCAGTTCGTCGTGCCCCTGATCATCTGGCGCACGCTGCGACTCGCCGAGCCGGGGCGCTGGCTGCGCAACGGGGTGCTGCTCGCGCTCGCGATCGTCTGGCAGGCCTTCATCAACCTCGAAGTGCTGCTGATGACCGCGATCGGGCTGGGCGTGGTCGTCGGGGCGCTCGTCCTCGGCCGGCCCGAACTGCGCCGCCGGACCCGGCCCTTCCTCGCCGGGCTGGGCGCGGCCGCCGTGGTGGCGCTCGTCCTGCTGGCGTACCCGCTGTACGTCCAGTTCTTCGGGCCCGGGGCCTACCACGGACTGTCGTGGCTGATCCGCGGCTACTCCACGGACCTCGCCTCGTTCGTGGCGTACTCCCGGGAGTCCCTCGCCGGTGACGCGCGCACGGCGCAGGGGCTGGCGAAGAACCCGACCGAGGAGAACGCCTTCTTCGGCTGGCCGCTGGTCGTGCTCGTCGTCGCCCTGCTCTGGTGGCTGCGCCGGCACGTCGTGGTGCGCGGGCTGGCCGCCCTCACGCTGCTCTTCGGCCTGCTCTCCCTGGGGCGGGAGATCCAGCTCAACGGGAGGGGGACCGGGGTGCCCGGCCCGTGGGCGGCGCTGGAGGGCCTGCCGATCCTGCACTCGGTGGTGCCGACCCGGTGGGCGCTGGCGATCACCCCGATCGTCGGGGTGCTGCTCGCCTACGGGGCGGAGCACGTGCGCGTCCTGGCCGCCCGGCATCCGCGGGCCCGACCGCAGATCCGCTTCGCCACCGCCACGGTGCTCGCCATGGCGCTGCTGCCGATCCTGCCCACCCCGCTGCCCACCACCCGGCTCGACCCCGTCCCCGCCTTCGTCACCTCCGGCGCCTGGCGGCCGTACGCGGCCGGCGGGCGGAGCATCGTGACGCTGCCCCTGCCCGACACCCACTACGCCGACCCGCTGCGCTGGTCGGCGCGGACCGGGCTGGACATGCCCATCGCCCGCGGCTACTTTCTCGGCCCGGACACCCGCCCCGGGCGGGACCGGGTCGCGCTGTTCTCCGCCCCGCCCCGGCCGACCAGCGAGTTCTTCGCCGAGATCCGGCTCACCGGCGCGGTGCCGCCGATCACCCCGCAGGCGCGGGTCGACGCGGTCGGGGACCTGCGGTATTGGCGGGCGGGCGCTGTGGTCCTCGGCCCGCACCGGCACGCCGACGCGCTGCGCCGGGGGATGACCGAGCTGACCGGCATCCGCCCCACGTACACCGGGGGGATCTGGCTCTGGGACGTCCGTACGCTCACCGATTGAGGCGGGACCGGGGGGTCGGGCGCTACGGGCGGACGCAGCAGCCCTGGCAGATCTTGGGCTTGGGGAGGGTGAAGGCCAGGCAGCAGGTGCGGCGCTGCACGGTCGGCTCGCCCGTCGGCCCGGGTACCAGTTCCACCAGGTCGGCGAGGTCCAGCGCGCCGAGCAGGGTCTCGATCGTCTCGACCGAGGAGCCGGGCAGGCCGTCGGCGGCCCGGAGGATGCCGTGGGCGATGCCGGAGGCCACCGACCCGAGCAGGGTGCGCGCGCCGATCCGGACCTCGGCCCGGATCGCGGCGATCATCGGGGCCAGGTGGGCGTCGAGCAGCGAGGCGCGGAGCGCCCGGAGCAGTTCGGCCTCGTCGGCGACGACCCGCACCTCGGGCAGCCCGGAGAGCGCCAGCGGGTCGCCCGGCAGCACCGCGACCGTGGTCGAGCGGCGCAGGCCAAGGGTGAGCAGCGGGCGGTGGTCCTCGAAGTGGATCAGCACGTCGGCCGGGTCGAGCAGCGGCACCCGGCGGGCGGAGGCCCAGCCGAGCACCACGGGCAGCGCCGTCCAGTAGCTGTAGAACTTCCAGGCCAGCGCGGCGCAGGCGTGCGGGGTGCCGCCCAAGCGCAGGGTGGCCGAGTGCAGGAACTCCGGCAGGCGGGTGCCGTCGACCAGGGCGCTGGCCCGGCCCCAGCCGAACTCGTCGGCGACCAGCAGGCCGGGCGCGAGGCCGGGAACGTCGTCGGTGCCGAACATGGCCCGCAGGGCGGCGGTGACCGGGGCCAGCGGCGCGGCGGCGACCTGACGCCCAGGCATCACCGCTGTCATCGACTCATCCCCCGTTCGAAGCGCCCGTCGCTGAGCTAAGGCTAGCCTAACCACAGCTCGCGGGCTAAGGGAAGCCTCACCTACGCCGGATCGGGAGGTGCGGATCACTCCGCCGCGTGCGGCGTACTACCCGGGGGTCGGGGCGGGAAACACCGGTGCGCAGTATCGAGAACATCGGTCGATGTCAAGGTTCGTGTCAAGAAGGCGGCACTTCCCGTGTGCGCGTGGCCACAGAACGTGAAACTGATACTCCCGGCCACGAGGAAGCTGATGACGACCTCACCGCTCGATCGGGCTGCCGACTCCTTCGCTGCCGAGCTCGCCCGGCACCGCACGGGGCGGGGGCTGTCCAAGAAGCAGCTCGCCACCCTGATGGGGTTCGACCCGTCGTACGTCAGCCACGTCGAGGGGCGGCGGCACCGCCCCACCGAGGACTTCGCGCGCCGCGCCGAGGCCGTGC
The DNA here is from genome assembly GCF_043205005.1 of Micromonospora sp. NPDC047620. NCBI lineage: Bacteria > Bacillati > Actinomycetota > Actinomycetes > Micromonosporales > Micromonosporaceae > Micromonospora > Micromonospora sp. NPDC047620. The sequence continues at coordinate 60,601 of NZ_JBIDDG010000020.1, forward strand.
TGGAAGCCAGCGGCGCGATCTGGCAGCGCTTCAGGGAGTACGACGAGCTGCGCCACGCCCGCGCCGAACGGGCCCTCCGGGAGCCGCCCGTCCCCGGGCAGTGGATGCCGCCCGGCACCGGGCTCATCGTCGAGCGGGAACTCGCCACGCTCACCCACCTCGGCGACGCGTACCGCTGCGTCATCCGGCGGGAGCTCTACAACGCCGGCACCGAGCCGATCACCCGCTACCTGGTGCGGGTCGCCGTCGACCGCTACCCGAACGACCCGGGGCGGTCCAACCGGCACCACCGGGAGCATCCGCTCACCTTCGCCGAGCTGCGGCTGCGGGCCGTCCGGGAGGACGCGGGCGAGCAGGAGGCGATGCACTGGCGGGCCAAGCACGACCGGGACGCCTTCAAGGAGATCTGGCTGCTCTTCGAGAACGCCGACCGGCGCTTCCCGCTCTACCCCGGCGACCGCGCCATCATCGAGTACGCGTACTGCGTCGGGCACGACAAGTGGGGCCCCTGGTTCCAGCGGGCCGTCCGGCTGCCCACCCGGCAGATGGCCGTACGCCTGGACCTCCCGGCTGCCCTCGACCCGCAGGTCTGGGGCGCGGAGACCTCGCTCTCGGCGGAGGAGGGCCCGCTGCGCACGCCGGTGACCCGCCGCGACGACGCCGACCGGGTGATCTTCGACTGGGCGACCGACGATCCGCCGCTCAACGCGCGCTACCGGTTGCAGTGGCGGTTCCGCGGCCGGCCCGACGCCGAGCCGGAGGAGGCCGGGCGGGTCCGGCCCAGCGACCGGATGCGCGGCATCGGCATCGTGCAGCGCGGCACCGACCTGCTCCGCCAGCCGGCGCGCCCGTTCGACCTGCCCCGCGAGGAGCAGGCGGCCCGGGACGTGGTCGGCCGCCTCTGCGCGGCCCTGGTCCGGCTCGACGAGCTGCACCCGTTCAGCAAGGGCGTGGGCATCGCCGCCCCGCAGCTCGACCTCGGCCGCGCCGCAGCGGTGGTCCGACCCCCCGACCGGTCGGCCGAGCCGGTCGTGCTGCTCAACCCCCGGGTGGTCGACACCTCCCCGGACACCGACGAGCAGTACGAGGGCTGCCTCTCCTTTTTCGATCATCGTGGTCTGGTGCCCCGGCCACTGCGGATCGACGTAGAGCACGCCCAGTACGACGGCAGCCGGATCATCACCTCGTTCGAGTTCGGCATGGCCCGGCTCGTCGCGCACGAGATCGACCACCTGGAGGGGCGACTCTACGTGGACCGGATGGCGCCGGGCGTGCCGCTGGTGCCCGTCGAGGAGTACCGAGAGACCGGCCACCCCTGGCGCTACTGACGCCCACCCGCGCGTCGTGGCCCTCCCACCGCCGTGCCTTCGTGCCGTGGTGGCGTGCCGTCGGCTCCCCGGGTGCGCGACCACGTCCGCCCGGGTGGGAAGGACGGCCGGGCGGACGTGGTCGGGCGGGGCGGTGCCGGTCCGCCCGTCGGGGACCGGGGCGCGTGCCCCAGGGGGCAGGGGCACGCGCCCCGGTTGGGGGGAGGAACGCTTCTAGAGGCCGCCGAAGGTGTCGTAGCGGGTGTTCTGCGGCGGGACGTCGTCCTCGGCGAGGACGCGCAGGGTGGCCCGGACCATCCGGGCGGAACCCGAGACGTAGCAGTCGTGCGCCGTCCACGGCCCGTACCGGCTGGCCACGTCGGAGATGTCGCCCAGCTCGCCGTCGAAGTCCGGGTCCTCGCTGCACGCCGGGGTCACCGACAGCCACGGGTGCGCCGCCACCAACTCCCGGAGCCCGGCCAGGCCGTACAGGTCCGCCTCCGTGCGGGCGCCGTAGAAGACGTGCACCCACCGGGTCCGGTTGTAGCTGGCCAGTTCCTCCACGAGCGCCTTCACCGGGGCGAGCCCGACGCCGCCGGCCACGCAGAGGACGTCCCGCTCGGAGGAGCGGTCCAGCGTCATCGACCCCATCGGCGCCGCCACCCGGAGCAGGTCACCCGGCTTAACCCGGCGGACCAGCGCCCCCGAGACCCAGCCGGCGCCGGTCGGCGTACGGACGTGGAACTCCAGCACGTTGTCGTCGTTCGGGGCGTTCGCGATCGAGTAGGTGCGCCACACCCGGGGCTGGTGACGGGGTACCTCGACGCTCACGTACTGGCCGGCCCTCCAGCGCAGCGGGTGCTGCAACGCCCGGCAGGTGAGCACCGCCGTGTCCGTGCCGTACCGCTCGTGGGTCAGCACCTCCGCGTGCCAGAACGGCGGGTTGTCGTCGGCCGCCGCTCCGGCGAGCATCTTCTCCGAGATCGCCGCGTACGCGTCCCGCCACGCCTGGTCGTACTCCAGGTTCCAGCCGTCGCCGGCGGTGCTGCGCAGCGCGTCCAGCAGCGCGACGCCCATGGTCTCGTAGTGCGCCGCCTCGACGTGGTACTTCCGGTGGTCCCGGCCCAGCGAGCGCAGGTACTCGTCGAAGCTCTCCGGGTCGCCGACCGTCTGGCTGGCGGTGACGATCGCCTCCAGGATCCGGTCGCCCTGCCCGGCCATCTGGACCGGGAAGAGCTTCCGCAGCTCGGGATCGAGGAGGAAGAGCCGGGCGTAGAAGTGACCGCCCAGCCGCTCCCGGTGCTCCTCGACCAGGGTCCAGCTCTCCTTCAGCAGCCGTGCGAAGTCGTCCACGGGCGCGCTCCTTCTCCTGACGGCGGATCGGGCACCCATAGAATGTCCACGGAGCGTGTCGACCGGTCGCACAGAATGTGCGATCGGCTCGTGAGGTTGGTTCGGCGCTGCCGCCGACCGTCGTCGTCGGGCACAGTGGTGCGGTGACCGTTGAGCTGGACCGCCCGGCGACCCGCCGGATGCTCGGCACCGAGACGCTGCTGGTGCTCGGCCTGTCCCTCGGCCAGTCCGCCGTCTACGCGACGGTGTCGATCGTCGCGAAGCTGGCCGCCGACGGGCCGCTGTCGAAGCAGACCGCCGCCCTCAACACCTCGGTGTCGCCCCGGCCGTGGCTGGACCTCACGTACCAGTTGCTCGGGATCGGGTTCGCGCTGCTGCCGGTGCTGCTCGCCGTACACCTGCTGGCGCGGGACCCCGGCGACCCGGCGCGGACGCTCGGCATGGACGCCCGGCGGCCCGGCCAGGACCTGGCCCGGGGCGCCGGCCTGGCCGCGCTGATCGGCCTGCCCGGCCTGGCGCTGTTCTGGGTGGCGGCCCAGCTCGGCGTCAACGCCACGCTGGTGCCGGCCGCGCTGCCCGAACTCTGGTGGACGGTGCCGGTGCTGGTCCTGGCCGCCGTGCAGAACTCGGTGCTGGAGGAGGTGATCGTGGTCGGCTACCTGGTCACCCGGCTGCGTCAGCTCCAGTGGCGGCTCGGTGCCGTCATCGCGACGAGCGCCCTGCTGCGCGGCTCGTACCACCTCTACCAGGGCTTCGGCGCCTTCGTGGGCAACGTGGTGATGGGCGTCGTGTTCAGCCTGTTCTACCTGCGCACCCGCCGGGTCATGCCGCTGGTCGTCGCGCACACCCTGCTCGACGTGTTCGCCTTCGTCGGCTACGCCCTGCTGCCGAGGGAGTGGTTCGACTGGCTGTGAGCCGGTCCGCTGGCTGTAAGCCGGTCCGCTGGCTGTGAGCCGGTCCGCGCCGCCGCCTGCCCGCCGCCTGCCCGCCGGCTTCCGCCCTTCCGCCGGCACCCGACCGGCCGTCGTCGGCTCAGCCGGCCGCTGTGCGCCGGTAGGCGTTGGTCGCGCGGGCTCAGCCGACCGCTGTACGCCGGTAGGCGGTGATCGCGCGGGCGGCGAGCCGCTCGGCCCCCGCCGCGTCGCCGGCCGCTGCCGCGAGCACCGCCGCGCCCGGCAGCAGCCGGGACGCCGCCCGCAGCGCCAGCCAGCCACCGGCCTGGGCGGCGAGCGGCGCGGCCAGCCGCCACGCCGCCTCCGCCGCCCGCGACCACGGCGCCTCACCGGGCCCGTCCGCCGCGCGGGCCGCCGCCAGCGCCGCCGCCGCGCTCCCGGCATCCGGGTGCACGCGAGTCAGCACCAGCAGCTCCACCGCCCGGTCCGGATGGGCCGGGTCCCGGCCGTACGCCGCGGCCAGGTGCAGCACCAGGTTGGCCTGGGTCCACAGCACCGCCGCCAACTCGGCCAGCGGCGCGAACACCCCCGCCAGCGCGGCCGTCGCCCCGCCCGCCCCGGCCTGCCGGACGAACCGCCGGGTCGCGAGCCGGGCCAGCCCGTCGGCACCCGCATCGGGGTACGCGTCGCGCAGCCCCTGCGCCCAGTCACGGGCCCGCGGGCCGAGCACCTGGACGGCGGCCAGGGCCAGCAGCTCCGGAGCGAACCCGGGATGGCCGAGCACCCGCGAGGTGATCTTCCGCAGGGCCGGTTCCGGCGTACGGTCCGACGGGGTGCTCGCCGGCCCCGCGTCGGCTGCGGTGCGCGCAGGTGCGGCCTTCCTCGCGGTCGTCGCCTTCCGAGCGGGTGTGACCTTCGTCGCGGCGGTCGTGTCCGCTGTCGCGGCCGGCGGCAGGTCGACGGCCTCTCGCGGCTGCTCGGCCGGCGGGGTCTTCGTGGCGGCCGTCTTCCTCGCGGGGGTCTTCTTGGCGGTCTTCTTGGCCCCGGTCTTGTTGGCCGGGGTGGCGGTGCCTGCGGCGGCCTTCCGCACGGGGGTGGTGGCCCGCGTTGCGGCGGCTTCCTCGACCGGGGGCCCGGCGGCGGCCTTCTTCGCGGGATTCTTGCTGGCGGGGGTGGCGCGGCGCGTTCGATCCGCGGCGGCCGGCGCGGGCGATCCCTCGCCCGACGCGTCCGGCGCCTGTGCCGCCACCGGCCCCGCCGGCGTTTCCTCGCCCGGACCGTTCGTCCCCGCCGTCGTGGCAGAGACGTCGGTCGGTGCCCCCTGACGGGTGGCTCCGGTGGTCACGGGATCCGTGCCGCCCGTGTGTGGGACGTCACTCCGCCCGACCGTCCCGGCCTGGTCGGCGTGCTCGCGGGACGCCGGACCGGCCGAACGATCGGCCTGGCGAGGCAGCGGCGGATCGTCCGCAGGTGGCTGGAAGAGCACCGCCGGGGCCGGCTTCACCCGCCGGGGGCGCTCCTCGGCATCCTCCGCCTGCCGGGCCGGCGCGGGCGCGGGCGGTGCCGGCTCCGGTGGCGCGGGCGGCGGCGTGAAGGTCGGCTTCGGGGAGCGCCGCCGCGCCCCCTCAGCAGGCTCTCGTCGGGCCGGCTCGCGCGGCGGCTGCTCCTGCATGGCGATGGAGCCTAGTCCCGATCGCGCCCGCGCACAGCCGGGATACCCGAGACCTGGCGGGCCCCACGCGCTCCGGCCCGCCAGGCGGCCGGTCGTAACGGGGAAGTCGCTTTGCTCCCGATCGCTGCGGGCATGTATCCTCGGGCGCGGTGGTCTGCAGGGGCCACCAGGGAGACTTCGCCTAGTCTGGTCTATGGCGCCGCACTGCTAATGCGGTTGGGGTCTTAAAGCCCCTCCCGGGTTCGAATCCCGGAGTCTCCGCGCGAAAGCCGGTTGTGTAGACTGGCCAAGCACCAAGCGCCCGTAGCTCAATGGATAGAGCATCTGACTACGGATCAGAAGGTTAGGGGTTCGAGTCCCTTCGGGCGCACAAGTTTGGAAGGGCCTGACCTGCGGACACGCGGGTCAGGCCCTTCGCTTGTCTGCCCCCTGTGAACGCGTGGCTTGCTCGGTGGCTGCTCGTCCGACGAGCATCCCCTACGTCCTGCCCTGTCCGGTGGGTTCCATGGCGTCCGGTCCGGTCCATCAGAGCCCGGGGCAGATGATCACGGGATCAACGCGAGCACCGATGTAGTGGCCGCGGCATTCACCGGGACGCGATCGTTTGGAGCGCTACCGGCACGTGGTTGGCATGGCGACCTAGAACAGCTGGGTTAGGCCCTGATTGACGATTTGCCCCTTCTATGCCTTCGTAGTCGATATATTCCGGGAGTGGACACGCCGCTGCGGGAACCGACCTTCTGGATACTCACCGCTCTCGCCGGTCCGGCACTGCACGGCTACGGGATCATCAGGGAGGTGGCTGCCCTGTCCGCGGGCCGGCTGTCCATGCGGCCTGGCACCTTGTACGGCGCGCTCGACCGGTTGGTGGATGCGGGCCTCATTGAGACCGACCGGGAGGAGGTCGTCGACGGCCGCCTGCGCCGCTACTACCGCCTCTCCGACACCGGTCGTGCCACCCTCGCTGGTGAGACCGAACGCCTGCGACGCAACGTGGAGGCAGCGACCGCCCGCCTGGGCAACCCGACGCGCGCCACCCGGCCCATCGCCCCGCGCGCCGTGGGAGGACTGGCATGAGGGACTTGGAACGCCGATACCGACGACTGTTGCGGGCCTACCCCGCCGGCTACCGCCAGGCACGGGGTGCCGAAATCGTGGGCACGTATCTCGACCTGGCCGGACCCGACCGCCGCTGGCCGTCATTCCTTGATGTGGTGGACGTGCTGGCTGGGGGTGGCCGGGAGCGCCTCCGCGTTGCCGGCGCTGCCGACCTCATACCCGGCGTACGTCTCGCCGCTTTCCTCAGCTACATCACCGCGACCGCTCTCGCTGGCTTCTGGGCCGCCGCCGAAGTGGTCACCACTTCGGATACGTGGGGCTCGCCAGCATTCGGGCCATTCGCTACCACCGGCATCGTCGTCTGGGCCAGTTGGCTGCTGGCCGCCGTCGTTCATGTCTTCGGCCCAGCCCTGTGGGTCCGCGGTGCCATCGGGCTGGCACTGTTTCTCACCGTCGCCGTGGTGCCGGTCGCCGCCCTGGCCGACCTGCCCCGCCCGTACATGTTCGTTCTGCTTCCCCAGGCAACGCTGGGCCTGCTGGCACTGGCAATTCCATCCCACACGGCGCAGCACCATCGCCTCATACCCCTGGCAATCGCACCGGCGGCGGCCCTCATCGCAGTCGGAGCCCTGTCCGGGCGAAGCAGTTGGTTCTACCGGTTCAGCTATGGGGCCGCAATCCTCCCGGAAACCGGCGCGGTCCTCTTGCTGACCGCCATGCTCGCCGCGGCCGTACTGTCTCTGCGTGGTGACGCCCGAGGGCTCTGGGCTCTTCTTGTCCTGCTCACCCCGGTCGGACTGCTCGCTCTGGACCCTCTGACCGAGAACGTCGCCCCGGTCGTGGGCGCCGGATATGCCGACTACCGCGTCATCACCGGAACCGCCGCCGCCATATTCGTCCTGGGCGGGATGACCCTGGCTGCGGCACTCGCGATCCGCGCACGTTCCAGCGCGACGGCTAGCATTCCGGCAATCTCCGTTCACGACCGCTGCCCAACCTGCGGCAAGTAGCGGTCCATGCCGATCATGAGCTCTGCGGATCGTCCGGGGCAGCGCGACATCCAACCGGATGCCAGAGTGCCGCGATGAAGGCAGACCTGCACAGTTACTTGGAGGGCGGCCGTGACGCGCTGCTGTGGAAGCTCGACGGGCTCAGCGAATACGATATTCGGCGTCCGTTGACCCGGACCGCAACCAACTTGCTCGGTCTGGTGAAGCACTCGGCGGCCATGGAGATCCTTTACTTCGGCGTCGTGTTCGGTCGGCCGTTCGAGCAGGAGTTGCCGTACGTCGGCGACGGAGCGGAGACCAATGCCGACATGTGGGCGACCGCGGATGAGACCCGCGAGGAGATCGTCGGACTGTACCGTCGCGCGATCGCCCACGCTGACACCACCATTGCAGCCCTTGCGCTGAATGAGGTCGGCCGCGTGCCGTGGTGGGCGATGCAGCGGTCACGTTGCACCACGTCTTGGTCCACGTCATCGCGCAAACACAACGGCACGACCTGCCCGACCTGCCGGCCGGCACCAGGTGGGGTGTCGGCGGCCGGACCTCGCCTACCGGCCGGTGGCTACCCCCAGTTCCGGGCAGCGAGGGCGTAGGGGCCGAACCTGCCCCAGGCGACCAACACCGCCAACGCGAGCACCACCAGGTTGCCGAGGCTGTGGGGGTATTCTCCCCGGCCGATGTGCACGATCCCGCCGCCGAGCATGACAACGGCGAGACCGGTGGCGGCGATCGGAGTGAGCACAGGCGCGATCAAGGTGAGGGCGGGAAGGATCAGCCCGACTGCGCCGAGCACCTCCAGGACGCCGATCACCTTCACCATTCCGGAAGAGAAGTCGACCACCCACGGCATCAACGGGACGAGCGAGTCTTCGGCCATGACGACCTTCATGCCGCCCGCCCCGGCGAACAGGACGGCGAGGAGGCCCTGGGCGACCCAGAGAACGATCTTCAACGTAACTCTCCACGAAACGAAGGGAACCCTGCGGTTAAGCGGTACGCCAACCGTACCAGAAACGCAGGGCACCCTTCACTTCGTAGGATTGGGTCATGAGATCTGGTAAGGGGCTGCGGAGGGACGCCGAACTCAACCGGGGACGCGTCGTGGCGGCAGCCCGTGCGGTGTTCGGCGAGCGCGGGCTGGAGGCACCGCTCGAGGACGTGGCCCGGCGGGCCGAGGTCAACATCGCCACCCTCTACCGGCACTTCCCGAAGCGGGAGTCACTGATCGAGGCGGTACTGACCGATCGGCTGAACGAGCTGGCCGACCTCGCCGAGCAGGCCGTTCGGGCACCCGACCCCGGGGCCGCCTTCCGCGACTTCGTCGAGCGGGTGTGTGCGATGCAGGCCGCCGACCGAGCGGTGACCGAAGGCTTCACCGCCTGTTTCCCCAACTCGCCCGGCATGGAGGAACCCCGGTCCCGGGCGCTGGGCGCACTGGATGCCCTGATCCGGCGCGCCCAGCAGGAGGGCCAGCTGCGCTCCGACGTGACGGGCGCCGACGTCATGCTGTTCCTGATGGCCAACGCCGGCGTGCTGCGCTCCACCCGGCAGTCGGCGCCGGGGGCGTGGCGGCGCCTGGTGGCGCTACTGCTCGACGCCTGCCATCCGGAGGGCTTCGCATCCGCACTGCCCCCCGTCCCCACTTCCGAGGAGCTGCACGACGCCATGGTCGCCACCCGCCCCGGCCGCTGACCAGCGAACGGTCGGTCAGGGGTCGGCCACGCCCGTGGCGTCCACCAGCTGACCGGTGATCCAGCGGGAATCGTCGGAAGCGAGGAAGGCGACCACGTCGGCGATGTCCGCCGGCTGACCGACCCGCCCCAGCGCCGCCCGGCCGGCCGCGTACACCTCGGCCTCAGGGTTTCCGCGCAGCCAGCCGGCGTTGGCATCAGTGTCCACGAACCCCGAAGCGGCGGCGTTCACTGTGATCCCGCGCGAGCGCCTGACATCTTTAGCGGCGCGGTCCGTCGAGCGCCCCTGACAGCCCGCTGCGATGGGTTCTACCGGGAGCTGCCTGCCGTCCCGTCGTGTCACCAGATCAAGTGCCTCGTCATGCAGCCTTGAACGGGTAATCCGGGTGGCGGATCTTGGAGCTGGCGGCGAATCCGGATTTCGGTTTGGCGTGCCGGTTGCGCCAGCGGATGTAGTCGCCGATGGCGGTGTCCTGCTCGGCGTGGCTGCGGTGGTCGGTGCCGTTGAGAGTGAAGTAGCGCACGGCGGCGAACTCGGCCTCGATCCAGTTCAGCCAGGACGCGTAGGTCGGCAGGAACACCAGTTCGACCTGATGCGTGGCGCACCAGGCGCGGACCTCGGGGTGTTTGTGCGGGGAGAAGTTGTCCAGGATCAGGTAGAGGTGCTGGTCGGGCCAACGGCGGCGCAGGGTCTTCAGGAAGGCCAGGAACTCGCGCCAGCGTTTGCGGTCGCGGATGCGGTAGTGCAGGCGCCCGGTAGTCAGGTCGAGGGCGGCGATCATGTGCCGGACGCCGTGGTCGCGGGTGTAGGTGGCCCGCAGCCGTGCCGGTTGTCCCTGGGGTCGCCAGGCGCGGCCGGGGCGGGGTTGCAGGTTAAGCGGTCCGAACTCGTCGACGCAGATCACCCGCCCGTGCGCGGGTGGGTGGTCGTAGAGGTCCAGGATCCGGCGCATCTTCGTGGTGAAGTCGGGGTCGATGCTGGCTTTCCAGGTCTTGGTGGCCTGCCAGGACACGCCGCGTTCGTGCAGGATCCGCCGGACGGTCTCGACGCTGATCGTCGTGACGTAGCCGGCGTCGATGAGGTAGTCACGCAGCTTGGCCAGTGACCTGCAGGAGAACGGTTTGCCGAGGAAGCGGGGGTCGCACCGGGCGATGACGCAGATCCAGTCTGCTCATCGATCCGTCTCGGTGCGCCCCCGCTCCATTTTGGGTCCAGCGCGTCGAACCCCCGCTCGTTGAACACGTGGATCACGTCGCGCACGTAGTCCTCGGTCACCTTCAGCAGGTGGGCGATGTCCGGGGCTGGCTGCCCCTGGGCGGACATCAGCACCACGATCGCCCGGCGCAGCTTCACCGGGTCCTTCGCGGTCCGGGTGATCCGCTGCAACCGCTGACCCTCGGCCATTGACACCTGCCGGACGAACACCTCCGGGCGTCTGCCCACCGGCCACCACCTCCCACCATGAACGATGAGAGACAGCCTGCCCGACGAATCCTCAGAACCGACGGATTACACGATCAACGTTCAAAGACGAGGCACTAGCTTTCTAGCGCCTTGAGTAGGGCGGGCCGGCTTCGTGGGCGAGGGACGCGGCGCCGTGGCGCAGGTCGTGCAACCTGACCGGGGGCAGTCCGGCGCGTTGGACAAGTTTCCGGAAGCGGGTGGTGGCGTAGTTCGGGTTGATCGGCTGGCCGTCGGCGCGGGTGAACACGTAGCCCGTGTCGGTCCAGGGGGTGCCGTCCTTGGCGGCTTGGGCGCGCTGGTCGAGCTGGCGGCGGTGGTGCGCGCGCAGCACCTGCACGGTGCGTTTGTCCAGGGCGATCGCGCGACGGCCGGCGGGGGTCTTGGGGGCGCCTTCGACGATTTGGTAGCCGGCGGTGCGGTTGCGCTCGATGGTCAGCACGCCTCGATCGAGGTCTATCTCGGTCCAGCGCAGCCCGCACGTCTCGCCGCGGCGTAGCCCGCGTAGGGCGGTGAGCCACCAGAACGCGAACAGCGAGTCGTCGGTCACGGTGCCGAGGAACGTGGCGAGCTGGTCGGCGGTCCACACGGCCACGGCCGGCCGGTTACCCGTCTGTTCCCACTGATGGACCCGAACCTCGGTCCAGACTTTGGCGTGGGGTTGCTGGTAGCCGCTGATCTCGATGTGGCGGGCGGGGTTGCAGTCGAGCAGCCCTTCGCGGACGGCGAGGTTGAGCGCGGCGCGCAGGGTGGTGCGTAGGTGCTGCATCGCCGACGCGGACTGGGGTCGGCCCTTGCTGTTCGTGGTGGTGGCGATCTCCGTGAACGTGGCCCGTAGGAGGCGGGCGTCGAGGTCGGCCAGCCGGTGGCGCCCGAGGTGGGGGATGAGGACGTTCTCGACGTCGCGGGTGTAGTGGAAGCGGGTGGTGGGACGGATCTTCGTGCGGTTGTCGAGCCAGTGCCGCAGCCACCGCTCGGCTGTCCAGCCCTGCGCCGTGCGGTTGGCTTCGGTGATGCTCAACCATTCCTGACGGGCCCGGCGGGCGGCAGCCTGTGATGGGTAGCCGCCGCGGCGTACCCGCTCGGAGCGGCCGAGGAGGTTGGCCGCCGAGCAGTGGAAGTACCAGGTGCCGTGGCCGTGTTCGCCGAGCCGTGGGCAGGACTTCTCCAGCCGTCGGCCATCGAGGCGGCATCCGCACCGCTTGAAGCTCACACCTGATGTCGCCATGTCAGCCACCTCTCCTGCCGTCTTGAGAGACAGGATGGGTTGTCACCGTGGCGTCTGCGGTGATAGTGGCTGACCCGGCGGGGTGTGCTCCGCGGCGGGCGCCGACCGCCGCCGTCGGCGCCGCCACTGCGAGGATGACGACCACGGTCGCGGTGCCGGCAGCGAGCCCCCTCGTCGGAGCCGTTGTCACGCTGCTCATCGGACCGACATTGAGGCCCATCCCCATCCCCCATCGCCCCGCCTCCCGCTGAGACAACGCGGCCGGGGCCTCGCTGCGTGGCGAATAGGCCGGCGAGACTAGCCCATAGGCTGTCGCCATGACGGCGCGCCACGAAGTCATCGACCTAGATATGCCCGGCACTGAACTTGGAGGCTCGGACGGGGGCTGGTTTGCCGGGGCCACGCTCGGACGGAAGGCGGTTCGGCGCGTCGACCTGCAGCGGGCCCGGCCTGCCGATCAGCTGCGTGGTTCCCGCGCCGGACCGGTTTCGTCCGCTGGCTGCTCGGTCGGCTGACCACACAGCCCGCTGGTAGCGCTGTACCCCGAGCAGCGCCGCCAGCTAACTGAGCGCGCTGACAGCGGCGGCGAACTGATCGAGGTAGAACACCAGTAGGCCAAAGACGGTCAGCGAGGTCAGCAGGCCGGCCTGGGCGAGCCCGGCGGCTCGGCGAGCCACCCCACGCAGCAGCCCGGTGGCCACGATGAGCGCGGTTCCTACGCAGACGTCCAGCAGCGCCCGGACGAGCAGGAGGAGCCGCGGACGCCGGCTCAGCTTCGAGGAGTAGAGCTGCGTCCGAGCCATGCTGCGCCGGCTCCTCGATGAACGCTTCGGTAGGAAGTTCGAACGGTCGTGGTGGCGATGCTGATCGCGGTACTGAACATCGACCGAGTGGGCCGTGACCAGGTTGCCATGCTTCTGTCTCTTGAGCTGGCGGTCCTCGGCTCGGCGTTCGTGGCATCGTCACGGCAACAAGCAGCCCTTCGCCGCAGGCCCCGTGTATCGCGGTGTCGGGCGGCCAACTGACCTGCTGCCGGTAACGCGGTGCGAGCCGGTCGGTGAGACGACGGGCTCGCCGCGCGAGGCTCATCGCGCGACGAGCGGTGCGGGCGGGGCGTGCGTTCCCCGCCGGCGTCGCCCTGGCCGCGGGCAAGAAACTGGTGCTGTGCCTGTAATCCTCGCACCTTCCCGCGCCATTCCTGCTTTGGAAGGCCCTGTTGGAGAGGATTGGTGCCGTGGACGACGAGGATGCATGGTTCACCGGCTTGTACACCCGGATGCATCCTCGGGTGCTGGCCTACGCCCGGCGCCGCGTGCGCTACGACCAAGCGGTTGAGGTGACGGACGAGACGTTCCTGATCGCTTGGCGGCGGCGCGAGGACCTTCCTGCCGCAGTCTTGCCATGGCTTCTCGTTACGGCGCGCAACCTCATCGCCGAGCAGGTACGCAGGGGCGACAGGCAAGACGCGCTGGCGTTGGAGCTGGCTCGCTGTGCGCAGGTGGCACCTCATCAGGGCGTGGACGCGGTGGTTGTCGAGCGCATGACAGTGCTGACCGCGCTTGCTCAGCTCGGGGACAAGGAGCGAGAGGCGCTGATCTTGACCGTCTGGGACGGGCTGCCTCACCGGCAGGCCGCTGAGGTTGCGGGGTGCTCTTCTGTGGCGTTTGCCGTCCGGCTGCACCGTGCTCGTCGGCGGCTGGCTGCGGCGCTGGAAGAACTGGACGGCAGACCGGGTGGAGGTGCCGGAGGTTCGATACCGGCGGACTCATCGACAGCTAGTGACGTCGCGAGCGAGAGGAGCTAATTTCATGACCAGCAGGGTGAAGTCGGCGTTGGCGCGGATGCAGGCGCAACCTTTCCCAGATGGGCCGCCTGCAGATTCTGAGCTGGCGACGTTTCCTCAGGGCCTTCGCGGCACCTCGATTCCTGCCGCCTCGCCGGTGCACGGGAGGCGCCGTGCCGTTTCCCGGCGTGCCGTGCTGGTCGGTGGCCTGGCCACCGCGGTGGCAGCCACATCAATCGCCGTTCCGTCGCTGTTGGGCGGCGGTACCGCCGCCTACGCCTTCACTCCGGAGATGTTGACCTACACCCCGGTCGCACAATCAGCCCGTGACGTGTTGGGGAACCTGGCCGCACGAGCGCGCGAGCAGCCGGCAGCGCAGGCTGGTGGCCCTTACCACTACATGCATCAGCGTGGCTGGTATCTCGGGGTCGCGGGGGACACCGAAGGTCGAATTCTCAGCTCTGGCATCAACGAGATCATCCGTGAGCAGTGGATCGCTCCGGACGGCTCCGGGCGGCTCAGGCGTGACGATGGACGCTCGGCCGTGTCGGATGAGCACTTCGGACCCGGAGGGCTCTTCGCCGGCTTCGTCCGCGAAGGCGGGATGCCTGAGGTCATCCGGCCATCCGGTAACGGAGGCAAGGATGCGGTCGGTGTGCTGAGAGCTGCCGCCGACCTTTGGGGGCGCCAGGTGCTCTCACCACGGCAACAGGCAGATCTTCTCCTCATCCTCGCCGACCAGGCAGGGCTCTCCGTCCTCGGCGACACGACGGACCGGGCAGGTCGTGTCGGTGTGGCCATCGGCGCGGAGCATCGCGGGGGAGCGGGTGAACGGCTCGTGCTGGTCTTCGCTCCCAGTACCGGCGCTCTGCTCGACGTGGAGTCGATTGTCCTCAAAGACAGTGACCTACCCGTCAAGGCACCGGCGACCATCGAGTACACCGTCTGGTTGGCCACGGGACATACCAGTTCGCTGCAGTCACGGCTCTAACGCACCACAGAGCGCGGGGCGGGTGGTCACGATGAAGCCGTCACGGCAGGAGCCCGCCGTACCGTGATCGAGTCGAATATTAGGATGAGTAATGATGGACTATCGAGCGGCAAGATCAAAGATCCGGCAGAGTAGAAGATGGCGCGCGGCCGTCCTCGGACTTCGAATCGGCGTCATGAGTCTACCGATTTTGCTCGTCTTGATGCTGGTGGGGCGCTTTGCCGGTGCCAAAGAGGTGGTTGTTCCAATCATCTTCGCTGTCCTTCCGCTCACGGTAATCTCGATCCTTGCGGGCTGGGTGGGCGCGCTGCTTCTGATCCGCGAGACTGGTCGCTACACGGGTGCAACTGCTGGATATGTCAATCCCGCTCGCGCCTGGGATCTCATGCAGGCACTGGTTTCTGATCTCTGCAATTTCCGGCGCTGGTAGGAAATGTTCTGTCCGTCGGTCGCTGCTCGCCCCAGGCTGCCGGGGCTCACCAGTCGGCCGGCCAGGTTGCTCGATGGCTGCTCGTCCGACGAGCATCCCCTGTGTCCCGCCCAGTCCGGTAGGTTCCGGGGTGTCCGGTCCGGGTCCCGCCGGTAGCCTCACCGGGATGCAGACCTCGATGCGTGACCTGACCGATGACGATCGTGAGCTGATCGAGCACGCCCGCCAGATCGTGGATGCGAACACCGACGGCGTGGACGGCGTCCATACCGTCGGGGCAGCGGTACGCGGAGTCGATGGACGCATGTACGGAGGTATCAACCTTCACCACTTCACTGGTGGCCCCTGCGCTGAACTGGTCGCACTCGCTCACGCCCGTGCTTCTGGAGCACGCGAGCTGACGACGATCGTGGCGGTAGGCAACTTCGGTCGCGGGCCCGTCAGTCCGTGCGGGCGTGACCGCCAGGTGCTGTTCGACTACCACCCAGACATCAGGGTGATATTGCCAACCTTGGCTGGCGCGAAAAGCGTGTGGATCCGGGACCTCATGCCACTGGTGACCCCGTGGACGCCGTAGGCACTCTAGGCGAACTGTCGAACATGTCGTGGGACGGATTCGTCAAGCATGTGGTGGGACTAGACAATTACAGGCAGCTCCCGAGCCGACCAAGGCCAGTACGACATAAGCGACCCGCCCGACACCCTTACCTGCAGGCCGCAACGGTCGGGCTGGCGCGGTGCGGTGCCATCACAGCCGGAGTTCGGCTAGACGGGTTCATGGTCGCCCGCCGGTGGCTCCAGGGCATCCACATCGTCGCCCTGGTGGGCCTCGGCGCCGCCTTGCTGACGCCATGACGGCGCGGCCATCTGCTTCTGGCGTTTCGGTGCCTCGTGCGGTGAGCTAGCGATATGAGTGACATCGTCAGCTTCGGCCCCGAGGAGCCGTCCCGGCCCCGCCGGCGGCGAGTTGTGGTGACGGGCACCGTCGTCCTGGTCGCCGGGATCGCCATCGCGGGTGCGTTGCGAGATCGGCCGAAGCCGCTCCCGCAAGTGTCGCCGCCCGTCGCGGAGACATCGTGCGGCGTGTCTCAGTCGATGGCTGGCTTGGTGCTTGAGCTTCCCGGCGGCGGTCCACCCCGCGACTTGAGCCAGGATCGCTGCGACCGCACCGCCGCGGACGGCCCCTGGACTGTAGTGATTCGCCGGTTGGACGGCTCCCTCGCTCAGCGGGGCGCAGTGATCACCTACCCCGTCGCGGCGGATCCGGGGCGGCAGGCGCTGGGCGAGCTCACCTGGCCGCTGGCCGGGTCCCAGGCACGGATCCGTGGTGACCTCGGGGCGGCCGGGCTGGCCGCGCTCGCCGACCGGGTCACCGTCGTGGCGGGCCGGCCACGCCTGAACCCGCCGGCCGGCTACGTCGTCACCTCTACCGGCCCGTACCGGGCGGCAGCGGTGCACGAGGCCGGGTACGGCAGTGCCGCAGCCGCCGAGCAAGGCGCACTCGGGGATGGCTGGGTGCACACCGGCCTGGTGGACGGAGGCGGCTTCGAGGACGCTCTCTACGCCGCCAGAGCGCGGACCGCCCCGGCGGTGGGCGGGCACCCGGCCGTTCTCGCCGGCGTCCGCGAGGGAGCGGCCCTGCTGTGTTGGGAGCCCGAGCCGGGACGGGTGGCCTTCGTGGCGTACGGCGGGGGCACCGCACCGGACGCCGCCGCCGGAGCGGCCCTGCACCGTCTCGCCACGCAGACCCGCGTCCTTACGGCCGCCGAGTGGCAGGCGACAAAGCCCGTCATCGTCGAGCAGGTCAACGACGACCGCCACCCAGGCCCGTGGCCCGTGCCGCTCCCCGAATGATAATGGCCGGGCATCTCCGGCCTCCGCTCGCGCGGATCTCTCCGACCGAGGCGGCGAATCTCCGCCAGCCTGACATGCATGCGCGGCCCCGGCCTTTACGGAGTCGATGTCACCAGCTAATTCGGTCGCCGCGACCCGTCTCGTCGTTTGCTCATCAGCCGCGCGGTCTCCCGTTCCAACTCCGCGATCCGCTGGGCATCCGCCGTCGACGTCCCCGGCCGCTGCCCAGAGTCGACCTCAGCCTGACGCACCCACTTACGCAGCGTCTCCCGGTTGAACCCCAACTGGTCGGCGACCCAGGCCACCGCGCCCTGCCGCTGACCAGTCGATCTACGCACCTCAAAGACGAGCCGGACCGCCCGGTCACGAATCTCGTCGCTGTACTTCCTCGGTGCAGGCATGGTGACTCCTACCCTTTGCAGGCTTCAGAGCCTCCAAGTCACCCGGGCGCTTCACCAGGACTCGCGGCGCCCACGCCGGCGGGATCGTAGCCGGGCTTGCATCGCTCCAGTGCGCATCTGCGGCATCGGCCGATAACGATGCCGCGGGCGGCCTTCCCCCAGCCCTGTCGACACCGGCGGGCCGCGGGTCGTCGCCGATCGCAGGCAACCTGGCCGGTCGCGGACGGGGGCCAGGCATACGGACGCCGCGACCCGGATGGCCCACCGATTAGCCACCCCAGAAGGCGCAGCGCTCTACAAACGCCGCGCAGCCACCGTCGAACCGGTCCATGGCCACCTCAAGGAACGCATCACGTTGCGTTGCTTCGCCCGTCGAGGTCTGGCTACCCGCCAAGCAGAGCTCGACTTCGCCGCGTTGGTTCTCAACCTCCGCAAGCTGATCCAACTGGACCACGACCTCCGAACAGATGCCCTCGCGGGGTGAGGGACCGGTAGGCCCCTGCCCCGCTTGTTTCTCCAGCCGAAGACACATGCCTACTGCGGCGCCTACAAATCGCAACAGCCTCCGTCCCGGCGCGGGTGTCCCACTCCCGATGCCGGTAACCGTTGCGGGAGGTCGCCCGCTCCTCGCTGCGCTGCCCGTATCCGCCGCCGCAGAGCGCGTCCGCCTCGGCGGACATCACCGCCTGCGCGAACGTCTTGATCATCGCCTGCAACACGTCCGGCGACGCGGCCTTGATCCGCTCGCGTGGCAGGTCAACAAGGTTCGCACTTGCAGATGCGGCCATCGCGTCCTCTCTTCCTTCTCTGACTTGGTCGTCTTGAAGGATCGATGCGGTGGCCGTCTCCTATCTACGCAACACGCCCATCACGGGCAAGTCGCACATCACCCCCTCTACTTCATCTACCAACCGGGCGGCCTCTGATGCCCGGCCAGGGGGTGCGGTTTGGTTGCTCCGTGGCCGCTCGGACGTCGAGGAACTGACACGGATGCGCCCGGACCAGCCGAATTTCTGGCCCTCTTGGGCACCCACTTTTTGATCGATGCTAGCGAATATAGCAGCGGACCTGCCGGGACTTCGCCGGATTTAGTCGGGCGTGGCCGGACTCGGTCGGACGATTCGCGTTATGCATCGAAGGATCTGACTACGGATCAGAAGGTTAGGGGTTCGAGCCCCTTCGGGCGCATAGCAGGTCAAGGGCCGGTTTCCTGTCACGGGGAACCGGCCCTTGACCTTTCTGACCCCCACGGCTGACCCCTACGCCTACGCGTCGAAGAGGAAGCCGAGCCGGTCCACGGCGTCCTGCTGTACCCGCCGGGTGGCCTCGAAGTAGATGGACTTCGTGACGGTCGGGGAGCTGTGTCCGAGCACGTCGTGGACACGAATACGGCGAACTCCCGCCCGCTCACACAACTGCTCGAAATGCCGATTGATGTTGCGCGGCTCGACCGGAGTGCCGATTCTTGTCGTGAACAGCAAGCCATGATCTTGCCAGCGGTCCCCGGCCGCCTCGCGCTCCGTCCGTTGCAGCGTCCGATGAACGCGCAGCACGTTGACCAGGCCGGGCGGCAGTGCCACGGCCCGCTCCGAGCCGTCCGTCTTCACCGGCCCGAACCGCAGCTGCCCGCCGGTGCGTTGCAGTGTTTGCCGAATGCGGAGCACGTTGTCGATCAGGTCCACGTCGACCCACCGCAGCGCCAACGCCTCACCGCGGCGCAGCCCGAGCGCCAAGGCGACCGAGTACCGGTACCACCGGTCATCCCGCGCCGCCTTCAAGAACCGCCTCGCCTCGTCAGCCGTCCACGGCGTGAACTTCGGCCGGTACCGGTGCGAGATCCGCAGCGCCTTCGCCGGGTTGCTCCCCAGCAGCTCCTCCGTCACCGCGTCTTGAAGCGCCGCCCGCAGGAGCCGATGTGCATACCGGATCGAACCATCGGACAGGAACACCTCACAGCACGGCCGAGGGGACTTGGCGCAGCACCTCGCCGGGCGCCCACGCTCCACGCGCTTCGCGTCCTTCTTCAAAGCACAGCACTGGCACACGCTCTTGAGCCGGGAGAGGAACGTCCGCACATCCGAGGGCCGCAATCAAGGCGGCCCGCAAGCGGACCGCGCCGGCCCGGCCCCGGCCTGCTGGCGACCTTCGGCCGGCATCAGCGTGGCCGGCCGGCCACGCTGATGGGACGCAAGAGCATGAGGGCTGAGGCGGGACGATCGCAGTCGGGGTTGCTTCCCGTCGAGGTTGGGGCGATCGGCTGCCGCGCAGCGGAGCTGCTTGCCCCCGGACTTTCGTAGGCATCGCCCTCGGTTTGATGACGACGAGGACCAGGGCGTGACCCATCCCCCGGGTGCCCGATCCTCTACGCCACCCGCCCGGCATCAAGGGCGCTGCGCGTCGGCACGCCGATGGCCTACGGCCACCCTTGACCCCGACCGGGCGACGCAGTTTTTGGCACCTATCCGGGGGATGGGGGCAGACTGGCGGCCACCTTTTCACCGGGAAGCGGATGGCCTACAAGCGCCAGACGATGCCGACCGGGTAAGGTGCGGCCTCTTCAGCCGTCGCACACCGTGTTGGCGTAGCGGGCGAAGTCCTCGGGCGTATGGAACGTGGCGACGTAGCCGCCGTGCTCCCCGCCCTCCCACCGCTTGGTGAGGATCATGGCGGAGCCGGTCCGGCCGCGCAGCTCGCTGATCCGGAACGGGAAGTCCTCCACTGCGCCGCCGTCCCTGTTCCACGCGCTCAGGTTGTAAATCTGGCCGTCGCCTAACGTGGGCGGTGCCAGCTTCGTCTGCCAGCTGGCCGCCGGGTCGAGCAGCACGACTTCCTCTGCGGTGCGGGCGCTGCGGCCGGGTTCCCGCTCGAGCTGGATTACCTTGTCGGTGACCCCGCCGTCGTCCTCGCTGAGGTAGAGGGTGATCCCGTCGGTCCCCTTGCCCCGGCACCAGTCGAATACCCCGACCAGCCGGCCGTCGGCGTCCAGCCGTACCCCGACCGCGCCCTCGGTGGCCGGGCTGCAGCCGGTCAGCCCGGCCAGCACCAACGCGCAGATCAGTCCCAGCATCCCCGTCCGTCGCATCCCTTCAGCGTGAGCATCGACGGTCACCAGGCGATCACGACGATAGAACGGCTTGACGGCATCGAGGATCGGCTTCTACTGGGAGGGAGCGACAGTCGCGTGCCCCTTGCGTGCCCGTTCGGATGGGTGCCGACGGTCAACGGCGGTCAGCTCCTGGACGTGGCGGCCAGAGTGGCGAAGCAGGCCAAGCCAGGTCACTGCCGAGCGGCTTCCGCCCGTGTCCACACTTTCTAAGCCGTGATCCTCAGCGGGGGGTCAGGCGACCCCAGCTTGACCCCAGCGGAGCGCAACGCCGCGCCATTCGAGGAACGTCGGCACCAAGCCGGCAGCGAGGTGATCGGCACGCCCGCCGGCCATGCTCCCTCCTACGGATCAGAAGGTTAGGGGTTCGAGTCCCTTCGGGCGCACAAGAAAACAAGGGCCTGACCTGCCGCCCAAGACTTCTCGCCGCCCCGCCTGCCTCGTCGCCGCCGGAAGACTCGTCGATGGACTGGCCACCGGGCCGGCCGGCCGCTCTCTGTCAGCAATGCCATCGGGGTTGCGCCGGGCGGTCATGCTCAGACACATGATCCGGTTTGCGCTCAACGTGCTGTGGCTCGTTTTCGGCGGCGGCCTCGTCCTCGCCGCCGGCTACGGCATCGCCGCGCTGATCTGCTTCGCCTTGGTCATCACGATCCCGTTCGGCGTCGCGTCGCTACGCCTGGCCGTCTACTCCCTGTGGCCGTTCGGCCGCACCATCGTGCCCAAGCCCGGCGCCGGGATCGCCTCAGGGCTGGCCAACGTCCTGTGGGTGGTGCTCGCCGGCTGGTGGCTGGCCCTGTCCCACATCCTCGCCGGCATCGCGCTCTGCCTCACGATCATCGGCATCCCGTTCGGCATCGCCAACTTCAAGCTCATCCCCGCCGCGTTCTGGCCCCTCGGGCGCGAGGTCATCGATGCACCATAGAACTGCGGCCACCTGATCTGCAGTGACAGCATCGTCCCTGCATGCCTCCACCTGCGCGCCTCGGTGATCTGGATCGAAGAGCTCACCCGGACAACCCGTTGATCACAATAGGATGCAGCAGTGACTGGCGGTGAGCGAGGGCGACGATGACGCAGGTGGACACGGCGGAGACCGGGCAGGGCGACGCCGGCCGCCGGGATACCGGCGCCGGGACTTGGCGCGCGCGCATCCGCCGGGTGATACGCACCGTCTCCCGGCCGAGCCCCTGGAAGCGCGGCCTGCTGCTCGCGGCGCTGGCGCTGCTGCTCGGCCTGATCCTGCTGCTGCACGCGCAGATCACGGACCGCGGGGGCCTCGGCAGCCTGGTGGAGACCTTCCTGCCGTGGTTCGGCCTGTTCATCCCCGTACTGCTGATCGGGGCGCTGTGGCGTCGTTCCGCCTCCGCGGTGGTCGCGCTGCTGCTGCCGGCCGTGGTGTGGCTGAACCTCTTCGGCGGGCTGCTTGGCGACAAGTCCCGTCCGGGCGGCGACCTCACCGTGGCCGAGCAAAACGTCAACGCCGACAACCCCGACCCGGCCGGCACCGCCCGCGACCTGGCCGCCTCCGGTGCGGACGTGCTGGCCCTGGTGGAGCTGACCCATCAGGCCACGGGCACGTACGAGAAGGAGTTGGCGAAGGCGTACCCATACCACACGGTGCAGGGCACGGTCGGGCTGTGGAGCAAGTTACCGCTGTCGGACACTCAGCCGGTCGACATCCAGATGGACGCCGGGCCGCTGGCGGCCACCAAGCCGGTCGACATCAAGATGGCCTACAACCGGGCGCTGCGCGCCACGGTGACCACGGACCAGGGGCCGCTGGCGGTGTACGTGGCCCACCTGGGGTCCGTACGGGTGAATCCCAGGGCGGGCTTCTGGACGGCCCATCGGGACAGAAACGCACAGTCGCTCGGCGAGGCCATCGCCGCCGAGCGGAACGAGCGGATGGTGCTGCTCGGCGACCTGAACGGCACCATGGACGACCGCGTGTTCGCCAGCATGACCTCGCAGTTGCGCTCGGCCCAGAGCGAGGCCGGGAACGGCTTCGGCTTCACCTGGCCGGCGAAGTTCCCGATGGTGCGGATCGACCAGATCCTGGTCCGCGGCGTGAAGCCGGAGAGCTCCTGGGTGCTGCCGGCCACCGGCGGCGACCACCTGCCGGTGGCGGCCAGCATCAGCTGGTGAACCCCGCGTAAAGCTCCGATTCCGTCTCGGGATCCGGGAGCACGCACCTCAGGCGTAAGAGAATGATGACCAAGGTCATCGGCTCGAAACGAGGTCCGTCAGGCGATCGCCGACAACGAACGCCTCACCCCGGCGGACCTCATGGCGCGGGGTCCGTGCCGAGTTCGGGGTGACGCCGAAGGAGTACCAACGGCTCGTTCGCTTCGAGGCTGCCCGGGGCCGGCTCGTGGCCGCCGCCAATGCCGGAAAGTTCAGTCTGGCGGCGGTGGCCGCCGCCTCGGGTTTCGCCGATCAGGCCCATTTCACCCGCGAGTGGCGGGCCATGGACGCGTGCACCCCGGTGGAGTGGCTACGCGCCGAGGGCCTGGCTCCGCGGTGTGTGCCAGCCGATGATCGGCCACCCGGCAAGGAGCGCGCGGGCGGTTGACGACCGGTGTGGCCGGGTTCGTTCCCAGACGTTCAAGACTCTGCCGATGCCCGATCCCATGATGGGGGCATGAAGTAGCTCTCCCCTCGTCTGATCGTCTCCGATCCGGACTCTGCGTCGGCGTTCTACCAGGTTGCCCTCGGCGCCGAGGAAGTGTTCCGGGCCCCACCGGGCGACGACGGCCGACCCACCGTCGTCGATCTCCGTATCGGCCGTTGGTCCTTCCGGGTCTCGCCTGCCGTCTCGTCGTGGGGGTGGCTCTCACCGGGTGATATCGGTGGATCCGCGGTCCTCCTCGAGGTCGAGGTCGATGACCCGGACGGAGTAGACGACCGCATGATCGCCCACGGCGCCAAGGTGATCGTGCCTATCGAGAACCGGCCCTACGGCAAGCGCTCGGGTCGCATCCGTGATCCGTCCGGCCATCTCTGGATCATCACAGGCGAGCTGCGCTGAGGCCCGACCGGCGACCCGTTGAGCACAGGTCATGACCACTCCTCGCCGCGCACTCATCCTCATCGACGTGCAGCAGGACTACCTCGGCGGCGGCCCCGCTGGAGATCCAGTGCCCGCCCCACGCCGAGTCGCTGCCGCAGATCACGCACACGATCGACGCGGCCACCGCCGCGGGCATTCCTGTCGTCGCCCTGCAGCGCACGATGGGCGAGGCGCACCCGGATTCAGGGAATGAGTCCGTGCCGGCGGGCGGTGGTGACGGCGGCGGTCCGGTGGGCGGCGCCGAGTTTGCGGTAGATGGCGCGGGTCTGGGTTTTGATGGTGTTGAGGCTGACGTGCCGATACGCCGCAATCTGCCGCAGGGTCATCGGTGCGGGTAGCAGCCGTAACAGGGCGTGTTCTTGGGCGGTGAGTGTGGTGGGTTGGCGGATGGCTCGCTGTGCTGGGCGGGGGTACCGGTCGAGTCGGTCGAGGAGTTCGAGCAGCGGACTGTGCGGGTCGGGGAACTCGTCGATCAGAGCGCGGGCCTCGGTGATGCAGGCGGCGGCGCCGACGTGATCGCCGGTGTTCAGGTACAGCTCGGCCAATTGGGTCAGACCGCAGAGAGTGGGCCAAGGGCTCATCCCGGGGTTGCGTCGACGTAGTGCGAGGGTCAGCTCGAGCAGGGTTTGCGCGCGGCCGTGCTCGCCCTGATGGATGGCGACGGCGGCTTGGGCGATGTAGGCCATGTTGGCCTGTGGCGCCTGTTGCAGGCCGCAGTGTTCGGCCAGCTCTTGCGCGGCGGCGGCGGTGGCTGCGGCCTTTTCGTGCTGGCCCAGATGGTGTTGCGCGAGCGCGAGCACCCCGGTGGCAAGGGTACGCACCATGGGGGTGGCGGCGTGGCTGGCCGTCGCGCGGCTGAGGGGTTCGAGGGCTGCGTGCGATTTGTCGCCGAGGTAGTGAGCGCAGCCGAGGGCGGCGCGGGCCATGGCGTACCAAGGGCTGGTGGGGTCGGTTTCCTGCTCGACGGCGGTGTGCGCGGCTTCGGTCATCGGTTTGAGTCCGTCGAAACCGAAGACGGCCCGGACCAGGGCGGCGGCGGAGGTGACCGATGCCGTGCCGTCCGGTAGCGGTCCTGGGTGGCCGAGGTGTTCAGCGATGCCCAGCCAGTGTTCGACGGCCGGGCGGTCGCCGCTGACGGCGGCGACCCAGGCGGCCGCGATGGCCGCCGGGGCGCTGGCGGAGACCGTGTCGGCGCCGAGGCGGTCAAGCCACGCGCGTACGGTTACCCGCCGCCCGGTGTTGATCGCCGCCATGTAGGCGGAGGCGATTGACGTGATGGCGGTGCCGGTGTCGCCGGCGGTCAGGCTGTGCTCGATCGCGTCTTCGGTGCGGCCTTGCGCGCGCAGCCAGGCGGCGGCACGGCGGTGCAGGCGTGCGAGCATGTGCGGTTCGTCGCGGTGCAACCGCTGCCGTAGGGCGTGCTGGATCAGGTGGTGGTGGCGGAACCATTCACCGGTGGTGTCCAGCGGAACCAGCAGCAGCCCGTTTGGGTGGCGCGAGTCGAGGGCGGGCAGGTCGTCGCCGGCCACCGCCTGGGCCAGGGCGGTGGTGAGCCGCTCCAGGACCGCGGTACGGGCCAGGGCCACGGCCTGCTGCCGGCTGAGGCCGTCGAGGATTTCCTCGGTGATGTAGTCGTCGAGGTGGCCGTGGCTGGCGGTCAGCTGGGCGAGCACCGTTGCCGCGTCGGCGTGGTGCCGCATCGCGCGGGCGGCCAGGTGCACCGCGACGGGCCAGCCCTCGCTGGCGTCGATCAGGGCCTGCGCGGTGCCGTCGCGCAGTTCGACTCCGGCGGTGGCGGTGGTGGCCAGCCAGGCGGCATCACCAGCGTCGAAGCGCAACTCGGTGGGACCGATCTCCAGCAGGCGTCCGCTGGCTCGAAGCCGGGCCAGGCGCAGTGGTGGGTTGCGGCGGGAGGCGACCAGCAGTTGGCAGTTGGGCGGTTGCGCCGCGACGAACGCGGCGAGCTGGCGGTGACACGCCGGTTCGGTGAGCAGATGGCAGTCGTCGAGGGCCACAGTCACCCCGGTCGTAGCGGCGTGCGGGGCGAGCGCCGCGCACACCGCGGGCAGCACTGCGGTGTCGATGTCCGGGTTTGTCTGGCGCAGTAGCCGGGCCACGGTCGTCCACTGCGGTCCCGGCGCCGCTGCGGTCAGCGCGGCGAGGATGCCCGACCACAACAGCACGGGGTCGTTGTCGCGCGCGTCGACGGCGAGCACCGCCAGCACCCGGCGGCGGCCCGGGTGAGCGTGCCACAGTGCCAGCAGTGTGGACTTGCCGTACCCGGCGGGGGCGATCAACGTCACCAGCCGCACCGCACCGGCATCGTTAAGTGCGGCAAGCAGCTTGGGACGGCCTGCCCATTCGGGCTGCACGGCGCGAACATGGATCTTGGGCGCGACCAGCGCCTCCACCACACCGGCGGGTCGGCGGGTCGGCCGCGCGGCAGGCCAGCCCGGTCCCATGTTGGTGGGAAGTCTCTCGGGCACCGGCTGACACACCCCCTGCCTCCGGCGCGCACCGATGGTGCCCGATCCGTCACGCATAGTATTGGCGAGGGGGTGGCCTCAGTCAATCAAGGGGCCGGGCCGCCGCGGACGTAACGGATACCGCCGCCTGCTGCGATGCCAGCGTTGTCGCCTTGCTGACAGCCCAAAATCGGCACCTTTCTGCCTCGCGCGGCACCTATCCGAGGGGGTGATACGCCCTCAATCCACGCGGGCATCATCCGGCTTTTCACCCCTCGGGCCTCCAGGGTGGGGTGATGCGCCATCACCCCTTCGAATGCGATACCTGTGGGCGGCGCCCGACACCCGCCGATCCGCCGCCGAGCCAACGACCGGACCCGATCTCCTTCCTTTCCCGCACCATGGCGTTGATCCGTCGCTTCTGACGCTTCGAGTCGGTGCTCCTTGCAGTTGGTCGACGGGTGGTTCCCGGGTCCTTTCCCCATCTCTTCCTGTCCACAGCTTCTGAGAGGTGTCCCATGCTTCCGACCGCCATCTGGCGTCCCGCCCGACCCTTGCGACGCAGGCTGATCGCCGCCGCCGCGGCATCGTGCACTACGTCCGCACGCTGTGCGGGCCCGGCAGTCCGCAGCACTTGAGCGCCACTTGATGTTTATGGCCGCTCAATCGCTGCTCAGCATGACTTCCGATTTCAATATCAATCTTCGGTGAATCGACTATTCGCATTCTCGGCCTGTACAAATATCGGTTCGCACAATCCTGACAGTCCGCTTCGGACTTTCGTTGATCCCGCGTGGAAAGGCTCATCCATGCCCGCAGCACAGAACGGCCAGAAACCCACACAGTCGACGACCGGCCCCCTCGACGGCGCAACACCGGCAGACCTCCTGCCCGCCAGCGGCGATCATCCGGTAGAGGTCGTCCGCTACCAGTCGGTGGTGCTGACCGACATCCCGGGCGCGAAGCCGGCCCGGAAACTGACCGGGGCCATCGACCTCGGCGAGGAGAACCTGCCGTTCTACGACCGCCCCGCCGAGGGAATGATCGTCACCACCGAGCAGAGCTGGGCGGTGAAGGGCGTCACGCTGGGCCGGCTGCTGCACAGCCTCGCCCTGGCGCCCGGGGAGAGCACCAGAGTCGCCGTCGTCGACTGGGAACGGCGCACCCGCGGCACCGGCACCGAGGCGACCAGCGAGAAGGACCAGCTCACCAGCCGCACCGACCAGGACCGCTCGATCTCCGAGGTGGCCAACACGATCGCCCAGGAGCAGCAGCACGGCACCTCCTCGATGCAGCAGGCGTCGACGTCCTCGAGCAAGGGCGGCGGCGGAGGAGTGGCGCTGTTCGGCCTGAACCTCGGCGGCACCTGGAGCAACTCCTCCAACAGCGGCTTCGCGACGAACGTCGTACGGTCCACCGGCATCCGCTCGGTCGCCTCGGACGCCGCGCAGCAGATCAGCGCACGTACCCAACAGGTGGCGACCGCGGCTCGTAGCCGGCACATGACGGTGGTCCGGGAGACCTCGCAATCGGAGAAGGAGCAGGTCACCACCCGGGTGGTGACCAACTACAACCACATGCACGCACTGTCGGTCCAGTACTACGAGGTCGTGCAGGTCTACGAGGTGACGACGAAGCCGGTGACCGCCGAGCGGTGCCTGTTCATCCCGTTGCAGGAACTCTCCTTCACGCACAACAACCTGCAGCGGTACAAGGAGGTGCTGGCCAGCGTGTCGCCGAAGGACTGGGCCACCCGGATCCGCGACGCCAATCCACTCGAGTCGACCGTACGCAAGCTGGAAGGTTGCACCGCGACGGAGGCACCGGCCCATCAGTTGTTCGAAGGGATCGACCTGCTCGACCTCGCGGCGTCGGCCATGGGCGTCTACGGTGTTCGGAAGCTCGACGGGGCCCCGGTGCGCTTCGATCCCATCGCACGGCAGTGGAATCCGCTGCCCACCACCGGCCTGCCCGCCAGCGGCCTGAAACGGATCGCGCCGGGCAAGGACACGGTCTGGGGAATCCGGCCCGACAACGCGATCATGATGTTCGACGGAACGACGTGGCAAACTTCTCCGCAAGGCGCGTCCGGCCTGGGAATCGCCAGTGGCAGCGACGGCACCACCATCCTGTGGGGGACCTCGGAGGTCTACCAGCTGGTCGGGAGCGTCTGGCAGAAGTCCGTCATCACTGTCGACGATCTTGCCGTGGTCAACAGCGAGCGAGTCTGGTACTGCAAGGACGGCAAGACCTTCGAACGGACGGGCACGACGTGGACCGAGCGTCCGGCGCCCGCTCCGGGCATCGTGAGCTTGACCGCGGCGCCGGACGGTGTCATCTGGGGCGTCACCGGCGACAAGAAGATCATGATGGTCGAGCCCGGCTCGTCGACATGGACACCCGGCAAGATCGGGACCGCGCCCATGACCGCAGCGGTGCCAGCCAAGATCGTTTCGGCCGGTGGCGGTGAGTTCTGGCTGATGAACGACAAGGGCGTGCTCTACCGGCTGCTGACCGCGCCGCGTGAGGCGCTCACCGCGTTCGACGACCCGCCACCGCCGGAGTCGGGGTGGCCTACCAAGATCGACGTGTGGTGGGACAACGCCGGCATCCGCAGCGTTCGGCTCGTCATCCCCGGCCACACGTACCGCTGCGGCGACACCGGAGGCTCGGGCGTGCTACAGCATGGATCCTACGACTTCAAAGCCGGTGAGAAGCTGCTCTCCGTCGACTACTGGACCGGCACGGCCGCCCGGGGCAGCCTTGCCGGGCTGCGCCTGACGTTGCAGACCGGGATGGTCAGCTTCGGCCCCGCCGCCGGACCGACCACGCCGGACCTGACCGAGGACGCCGGCGGCGCGGCGATCTGCGGGCTGCTCGGCTCCACCGTCCGCACCGGCAGCCGGACCTACATCGCCGCGCTCGGCTTTCATCTGCGCGGCGGGAAGGTGCCACAGGCCGTCCTGGACCACCTCAACGACAACCGTCGCTACTACAGCCAGGCCGTCTGGGCGAACGCTGACGAGCTGACTCTGAGCCGTATCCTCGCCAACTACTCCTACCTGCCGCCGGGCAGCAAGGGTGACGCGGTCCCGCTCGGCATGCTGCTCGACCCGAAACCGGTCGCGGCCACCGGCAACTATCTCGGCTTCCGCTGGAACTTCAGCAGCGAGCAGGATCGGCAGGACTGGCTCAAGGCGCGTTCGGCGGACAGCACGATGCTAGGCAAGTCGGTCACCGCCAAGGTCGGCATCGCTACCAACGGCGTCTTCGCCGAAGCCGTCCTGGGTCGTGCCAACGCCGCCGAGAAGATCGACCTGACCCGATTCTGGAACTGGAAGGACTCGCCGATCCCGATTCTGCCCACCGACATCGCGGCGGTCAGCACCGGCACCCGCAACCAGGAGGTGGACGTCAAGGTCGCCCAACTCGGCGCAAGTGAGGCCAAGTTCCAGACGGTCGCGGCCCTGCCCGACCCGGCCGCCACCCAGGCGGCGATGCAGGTCCTGTCCACCGCCAACCTGTTCAAGGACATCGCCGGCGCGGCTGAGATGAGTCAGATGCTCAGCAAGGGCATCGAGGCCGCAGCAAGCAACGACAAGGAAGCCGGCGCTCGTGCCAACGAGGCCATGAAGACCGCCGCCGAACACCAGCAGAAGATGGCCACGATCGCCGTCGAAGCGGCGTCCAAGCTGGTCCCGGCCGGAAAGGCCGCGAGCAGCCTCAGCGCCCTCGGCGGAATGATGAACCAGGCCAGCAACGGCAACGGCTCAAACACCTCGGACGATTCCGAGGAAAAGTAGCGGAACCGTGTGCCGGTCCAGCGTGCGCTGGACCGGCACCGCGGCACCCGAGCAGGTACTCGCACCCCGTGAGGAATGGCCTGCGGGCATCCACGAGCACGATTGTGGGGCCGGACCTGCGGGGATGCGGCCGGACGGGGCTGGTGTGAGCCGGACGCCGCCAGACTCCGTCACTCTCTGCTTGCGGCGGCCCTTCTTGCGGATCTTGTCGCGGGTGCGGCGGGCGGCGGTGAGGACGAGTGGTCTTGGCGATCTCGGCGAAGACCGCCAGCCGCTTGCCGCCGCCATCCCGACATCCGCACCTCTTGAAGATCACGCCTGAGGTCGCCATGGTGTGGCCTCCGTCCTCGCCGCTCATGGTTCAAGGATCCGGTGGCGGTGACGGCGTTGAAGGTCGGTGCCCGGGGTGTGTGGGCCAGCAGGCCCACCAGGCACCAGCCGTCATCCTCGCCACCGGATCTGCCTGGCGGCCCTCGGCGGACTGTTCGCGCCACGATGAGGGTTGCGTTTCCAGCGGTCGGATGAGGCACTGGCGAATCGCGTTGAGGCACGATGGACGGGTGGATGTGCAGCTGCTGGTGGTTGCGGACTGTCCCAACGAAGGGCCGGCCGTTGTGGCGCTGCGCCGGGCGCTCGACGAGGTGGGCCTGTCAGCTGTGCCGTTCACGGTTCGGGTGGTGACCAGCGAGGCCGAGGCCGAGCAGCTCGGTTTTTTCGGCTCACCCAGCGTTCTCATCGACGGCGGGGACCCGTTCGCCGAACCCCACCACCGTCCGGCGTTGGCGTGCCGGCTATACCGAGACGAGGCCGACGTGTCAGGCGTGCCGCCGGTCGGACTCCTGCGCCAGGCACTCAAGCGGGCCGTGGATTCCAGCGCCTGACGGGCGTCACCGCCGCTGACCGGCACGGTGCTCCCAGACAAGCGGCGGCGGGTTCAGCGGCGGACCGTGTAATGGCGCAGCCATCGGTTCAGGTAGGCCAGCAGCCCGGCCAGTGCTGCGGCCGCTACGAGAAACACCCGACCGGCACCGGTTACGCTGGCCCCAGCCGCATAACCCGCGTCCAAGATCAGGGGTCAAGCCCCGTCTCGGCGGCGGGTCAGCGGGTCGGGGCGCCGAGGGGGCGGCGGCGGGTGCGCTCGCGGCCGAGGATCCACAGCGCCTCGACGCCGTCCTTCCAGGTGATCTTCTTGCCCTCCTCACGGCCCCGCGCCCGGTAGCTGATCGGCACCTCGTAGGGGCGGATCCGGCGGCGCAACAGCTTGCCGGTCACCTCCGCCTCCATACCGAAGCCGCGCGAGCGGACGTCGAGCGAACGGTAGAGCTCGACCGGCATCAGCTTGAAGCAGGTCTCCAGGTCACCGATGTAGGAGTTGAACAGCACGTTGGCAGCCATCGTGACGCCCTTGTTGCCCATCACGTACCAGAAGCTGTAGGCGCTGTGGCTGCCGAAGGTGCGATTGCCGTAGACGACCGTGGCCCGCCCGTCGAGCACCGGATCGAGCAGCTTGGGAATGTCCTGCGGGTCGTATTCCAGGTCGGCGTCGAGGATGACCATGAAGTCGCCCTCCGCGTTGTCGACCGCCGTCTTGATGGCCGCACCCTTACCGGCGTTGCGCTGGTGGGTGATGACCCGCAGACGCGCGTCGTCGGCCCGGCCGAGGATCTCACCGGTACCGTCCCGGCTGCCGTCGTCAACCACGACCAGCTCGATCTCGCACGGGTAGTCGACCGCCAACGCCTGCTTGAGAGCATCCGCGATGCGTTCTTCCTCGTTGTAGACCGGCATGAGGATCGAGAGCTTCACGGGAATCTCCACGGTGGCGACAATACGTCGGCCCTAGCCTAGCCTGGCTGGTCAGCGGGGCGGTGCCCAGCACCGTGGGCATCGACCGTGGCGGCCTCAGGAAGATGGTGTTTACTTCCGCCATGTCGGCAGCCGGCTACCCGCTCGCCCTGGCCCCCGTCGCCGCGATCGGACTGCTCACCGTCGCCCTCCGGCCGCTGGCCACCGAGACCGTGGCGCCGCTGCGCCTCGCGCTGGTCCGGGCCGCCCTGGTCACGGGCGCCTTCGCGGTGCTCACGGTGGAGGTGCTCGGCGCGCTGGGGCTGCTCACCCTGCCGGCGTTCGCCGTCGCCTGGCTGCTCTTCCTCGCCGCCGCGGGCGCGGTCGCCGGACGGCGCCGCCGCCGGGACGCCGCGCGACGGGCGGCGGCGGCCGTCGCGGCGCCACGCCGCGCCCTGGTCGGCGCGACCACCGGCCCCACCACCGGCGCCCCGGCCCCGCCGCCCGCACCGGATGCCGGCGCGCCGGGCGCCGCCGGGGCCCGCCGGTCCGGCTGGTGGACCGGTCTGGCCGAAGCCTGGCGTACGGCGGGGCGGGGCGAGCGCCTGCTCGCCGGCACGGTCGGCGGGCTGCTCCTGGTCGAGCTGCTGATCGCCCTGCTGGCCGAACCGAACAACTTCGACTCGCAGACCTACCACCTGCCGAAGGTGGAGCACTGGGTGGCCCAGGGCGACCTCGACTTCTGGCCCACCGCCATCCACCGGCAGGTGACCATCCCGCCCGGCGCCGAGTACCTGCTGCTGCACCTGCGCCTCTTCACCGGCGGCGACGCGCTGCACCACCTGGTGCAGTGGGCCGCCGGGGTCGGCGTCCTGCTGGCGGCGACCCGGATCACCGCCCAGCTCGGCGGGAGCCGCCGGGCCCAGCTGCTCACCGCGTTCGTGCTGGCCACCACGCCGATGGTGGCGCTCCAGGCGACCAGCACCCAGACCGACCTGGTCTGCGCCGCCTGGGTGGCCTGCGCGGCGACGCTCGCGCTGGACGGGCTGCGCCGGCGCACCGGGGTCGGGACGATGCTCGGGCTGGGGGCGGCCACCGGGCTGACCGCGGTCACCAAGACCAACGGCCTGATGGCGCTCGGGCCGCTGCTGGTGCTCTGGGGGCTCGCCCAACTCCGGCTGGCGCGGGGCGGCACCGCGCGGGAGCGCGCCGGAGCGGCGCCCCACAGGGCCGGCGCGGTGGGCGGCCCGGATGCCGGTCACGCCGGTGGGGCTGCCGCGCCCGGCGGCCTCCGGCCGGGGCACCAGGTGGCCCGGACGGTGACCGGGTCCGTGCTGATCCTGTTGGTCGCGGCGGTCGTGGTCGGGCCGTTCCTCGCCCGGGTGACCGCCGAGTTCGGGCACCCGCTCGGCCCGCCCCGGCTGCGCGAGTCCGTCCCGATGGAGCGACACGACCCACCCTCGGTGCTCGTCAACGCGCTGCGGATCGCGCACACGGCGTTCGACACCCCGCTCGCGCCGCTGCGCCGGGCCGGCGCCGAGGCGATCGTCGCCGGCGCCGAGCTGATCGGGGTGGACCCCCAGGACCAGGCCACCACCTTCGGGCGGGAACGCTTCCCGGTGCCGTCCTGGTACCCGGACGAGGACCGGGTGGCCTTCCCGCTGGCCGGGGCGCTGGCGCTGATCGGGACGGGGTTCGCGCTGGCCAGGCCGGGCCGGGTCGGCCCGACGCAGGCGGGGCCGCTGCGCGCGTACGCGGTGGTCGTGGTGGTGGCCGTGCTGCTGCACACCGCCATGGTCAAGTGGCAGCCGTGGGGCAACCGCCTGCTGCTCTACGCGCTGACGCTGGCCGTACCGCTGGCGGGGCTCTGGCTCGACGCGCTGTTCCGGCGCCGGTCGGCCGCGCGGGCCGGCGGCACGGGCCGGCGGTCGGTGGCGGCCGGGCTCGCGGTGACCGTGCTGGCCGCCTGCGCGCTGGCCGGGGTGCTCGCGGTGTCGTACGGCTTCCCGCGCCGGCTGGTCGGCGCGGGCTCGGTCTTCACCGCCTCCGAGTGGGAGACCCGGTTCCTGCGGCGTCCCCAGTGGGCGGAGGAGTTCCGCTGGGCGGCGGGCGCGGTACGCGCGACGGACGCCCGCCGGATCGGCCTGGTGCAGCAGAACGACAACTGGGAGTACCCCTGGTGGCTGCTGCTGCGTGACGCCGACGGCCGCCCGCCGGAGCTGGTGGCGCTGCAGTCCGTGCTGCCTGGGCGCCCGCCGGCCGACCCGGCCTCGGTGGACGCGATCGTCTGCACCGGCAGCCGGCCGGCGTGCGCGGAGCTGGTGCCGGCGGGCTGGCGCGTCGAGTTCCGGGGCTACGTCGGCTACGCCCTGCCGCCCGGGCGCTGACCCGCCCGGCGCCTCCTGGCCGCGCACCGCCGACGCCGCCCGGCGCCTCCTGGCCGCGCACCGCCGGCGCCGCCCGGCCACGCCGAAGAGGGCGGCCGGAGCGACGGCCGCAGCACCCCTGACGCCGTCCGTCTCGCCCGGATCGTCCGGTTCTCCACTCCGCGCGCAACGATTACGAGACGCATTCACATATCTCGAAGCCGGCGTTACCTTCTGGTAACTCGATCGACGTCCCGCGATCGAGCCGAAAGGAGTGCGTCGATGCATGGTTCCCCTGCCAGACGCGAACGCGCGACCCGACGAAGGGTGCTCACCGTCGTCGCCGCCGCCGCGCTCGTCCTGCCGATGCTCGCCGGAACGGCCTCCCCCGCCACCGCGGCCGACCGTCCGGCCATCCAGCCACTCCCCGGCAACCTGGAGGCGATCCGCGCCGCCGAGGCCACCGCCCTCTACGGCGCGCCCGCCATCCGCCCCATCGAACAGCGCCGCACCGCGCTTATCACGATGGGCGACAGCGAGATCTCGGGCGAGGGGGTGGGCAACTACGTGCCCGGCACCCACGAACCCGGCAACTGGTGCGACCGCTCGTACGACCAGGCGGTCTTCCGCACCGGCATCCCCGCCGACGAGAAGTACAACATCGCCTGCTCCGGGGCGACCCCGTGGAACCTGATCCGGGGCGGGCCCACCCAGCACAACGAGCTGAACCAGGGCGACCACCTGGCGATCAAGGCGCGCAACACGCACATCAAGCTGATCTGGGTGGTGGTCGGCGCGAACGGCGACGGCACGATCCAGTTCGGCCCCGTCGCCACCGACTGCACCATCCGCCGGGTCTTCTTCCAGGGCCCGTGCTACCCCACCTACACCGACCAGTGGACGGTGCGCACCGACGGCAGCCGACAGGCGGTCGAGGACGCGCTCACCGACATCCGGCAGACCATGACCGGCGCGGGCTACCTGCGGTCGGACTACGAGCTGGTGCTCATGTCGTACCCGAGCCCCGGCAGCCCGGACGTGGAGGACAACCCGAACTTCCCCGGCTGGTACGCCGGTGGTTGCCTGCTCTACCTGGCCGACGCCGCGTTCGCCCGGAACAAGGCGGTGCCCCTGTTCGAGTCGGCGCTGCGGGCGGCGGCGACCAACACCGGAACCCGCTACCTCGACGCGAGCCGGCTGTTCCACGGCCACGAGGTGTGCACCGACAACACCGCCGTCCGCGGCCTCCACATCGAGATCGGCGTCTGGGACGAGAACGCGGCGCGGCAGTCGTTCCACCCGAATCACCGGGGGCACGGCATGTTCGCCCAGTGCGTCACCCAGTTCTGGAACTCCGGGCAGCAGCGCGCCACCTGCGTCGACCCGGCCAGCACCGGAAACGGCGTGCTCTACCCGGGGCTGTTCGAGTTCAGGCAGCTGCGCAACGCCGCCACCGGCACCTGCGTGGACGGCAAGGGTTACGACTCGCGCAACGGCACGCCGCAGCAGTCGTACGGCTGCCACGGCGGGCGCAACCAGGGCTTCTGGTACGACCCGGCCCGGCAGTCGCTGCACTCGGAGCTCTCCCATGACCGCTGCCTGGACGTCTCGGGCGGCACGCTGAACTCCGGCACGGCGGTCGACATCCACGACTGCCACGGCGGCGCCAACCAGAAGTTCGTGCTGGCCGGCAACCAAATCAAGGCGGCCGGAAACACCAACCTCTGCCTGGCCTTCGACGACCCGTGGCTGGGCACCCCGCGGCTGCGGCTGGCCACCTGCTCCACCAGCACGCGCCAGCAGTGGTCGTTCGAGTCCCGCGCCTTCGCCAACCCGGTGGGCTACGGGCACGACGACTTCATCGGCTCCCGGGTGTACTGAGGCCAGGTGTACTGAGGTGGGGTGTGGCCCGCCGTCCCCGGCTCCGGGCGGTCAGGCATGATCCCTCCGCCGGGGACGGCGGGCCACACCCTCCGTACAGCGCACTGTCCGCGCGAACGGAGCGGCCGTCTCCCATCGGGGGACGGCCGCTCAGGGGTGCTCGCCTCGGGACAGCCCGACGGTTTACTTCTGCTTGACCGGCACGACGATCAGGCGGGCCACGCCGCCGTCGCCGTCCTTGGCGCCGGCCACGCCGACCCTCGTGCCCACCCCGATGTCGGTGGACGCGATCGTCGTACGACGCTCGACGACGCGCAGCCCGTCGCCGAAGGTCCAGGTCATGGTGAAGCCGTCGGTGGACCTCACGGTCATCTTCCCGCCGTCGATCGCGGTCACCTCGCCCCGCTGCACGGCGACGGTCCTCGCGCCGCCGTCCTTCGTCCGCACCACGGCCTCGCCGTGCAGCGTGTTCTTCCGCAGCAGCACCCGGGCCTGCCGGCGCTTGCGCCACTCCTCCGCGCGCTCGCGCCGCGGCTTCTCCCCCGTCGCGGTGGGCGAGGCCACCGGCGAGGCGGAAGCGGCCACGGGGTCGACGTCCAGGTCGCCGGCGTCGAAGCCCATCGCGGCGAGCGCCTGGCCCTCCGCGCCGAGCGCCGCGGCGACCTCGACTGCGGTCTCGCGGGCCGGTTGGCCCGCCACCTCGGCCGCGCCGCAGCCGGTGAGCCCCAGCGCGACCGCCGCGAGCAGCATGCCGGCGGCGATTCCCCAACGTGCCATGAGTCTCCCTCTCGTCCGTCCGTGGAGTCCCAGCCTCCCGCCGTCCGGCGAGCGGCGGGTCAGGCCGATGTTCGAGTTTGGTAAGGATCCGGTGGCAGCCGGACGGTGAACGCCGCCCCGCCCTCCGGCGCGTGCCCGGCCGTGATCCCCCCGCCGAGCCGGCGGACCAGGCCGGCGGCGAGCGCCAGCCCCAGCCCGCTGCCGACCTTGCGCACCCCCCGGTAGCGCTGGTGCAGGGCGCCGCGCTCGAACGCCACCGCCAGGTCGTCGTCGGTGAAACCGGGTCCGCCGTCGCGGACCTCCACGACGCCGCCCGCCGCCGGGTCAGGGCCGGCCGCCCGGACCGCGAGCACGACCGGCGCCCCCGGCGGCACGACGCGCAGCGCGTTCTCCAGCAGCCCGTCCACCACCTGCCGGATCCGCCCCGGATCGGTGTACGCCGGCACCGGCTGCTCCGGGACCTCGGCACGGAACGTGACCCCCACCGCCGCGCACCGGTCGGCCCAGGTCCGGCCGGCGTCGGCGACCAGCCGGGCCAGGTCCACCGGCACCGGTTCGAGCGGGAAGTCGGCGGCCTCCAGCCGGGCCAGCGCCAACAGGTCGCTGACCAGCCGGTCCAGGTGCTCCGCCTCGGCGAGCACAGTACGGCCGGTGCCCGCCGCGTCCGCCGCCCCGATCACCCCGTCCGCCAGCGCCTCGGCGTAGCCCCGGATCGCGGTCAGCGGGGTGCGCAACTCGTGCGAGACGGAGAGCAGGAACTCCCGCTGCCGGCCCTCGCTGGTGGCCAGCGCGGCGGCCAGCCCGTTCAGCGCGTACGCCAGGTCGGCCACCTCGTCGGGCGGCTCCACCGGCACGCGTACCGTCCGGTCCCCGGCGCGCAGCCGGGCGGCGGCGTCGGCGGCGCGCCGGATCGGCCGGGCCAGCCGGCGGGCCAGCAGCAGCCCGGCCACCACGCCGGCGGCCAGCCCGGCCAACAGCGGCAGCCAGAGGCTGGGCAGCACCTGCCGCCACGGGGCGGTGGCCCGTGAGCGGGTCAGCACCACCCCGTTGCCGCCCGGCAGGGCGCGGCCCTCGATCAGCGTGCGCCGCCCGCCCAGGGGCCGGCGGGTCGACACGTTCCGTCCCTCGGCGACGCGCTGCACCACCCGAGGCGGCAGGCCGGGCCGGTCCGCGACGCCCCGCCGGACCAGGTACGCGTCGACGCCCTGGGCGCGCAACTGGCGGACGATCCGCTCCTCGTCGGCGGTCCGCCCGGTCTCCAGCCGGGGCCGCAGCACCTCGGCGGCGAGCCGGGCCTGGGCGGCCAGCGCCTCCTGGTCGCGCCGCTCGACGCCGAGCACCGCCACGGGCACCGCCACGATCGCGGTGACCAGCACCGAGACCAGGGCCACCGCGCAGGTGACCAGCACCGCACGGGAGGTGAGCGTACGGGCGGGGCGGGGGCGGGACGGCCGCGCCGGCGGGCCGACCACCGGCAGCGCGACGGTGGGCTCAGCCATCGGCGGCGTACCCGACGCCCCGGTGGGTGCGGATCACGCTGGCCGCGCCGAGCTTCGCGCGGACCTGCGCGACGTGCACGTCGACGGTGCGGGTGCCGGCGTGGGCCGCGTACCCCCACACCCCGGCGAGCAGTTCCTCCCGCGTGAAGACCCGGCCCGGCCGGGCCATCAGGTGCGCGAGCAGGTCGAACTCGGTCGACGTGAGCTGCACCGGGGCCCCCGCGACGGTCACGGTGCGCCGGGCCGGGTCGAGCGTCACCGCGCCGACGACCCGCGGCCGGCCCATTCCTCCGGGCGCTCCGGCCGTGCGACGCAGCACCGCCCGCACCCGGGCGACCAGTTCGCGCGGGCTGAACGGCTTGGTGACGTAGTCGTCGGCGCCCAGTTCCAGCCCGACGACGCGGTCCACCTCGTCGTCGCGGGCGGTGAGGAAGATGACCGGCGTCCAGTCGCCGGCCTCGCGCAGCCGCCGGCAGACCTCGGTGCCGGCCAGGCCGGGCAGCGCGATGTCGAGGACGCAGGCCACCGGCCGCAGCCGGCGGGCGACGGCCAGGGCTGCGGCGCCGTCCCGTTCCACGTGTACGCCGAACCCGTCGCGGATCAGGTAGAGCCGGACCAGGTCGGCGATGGCCGGCTCGTCCTCCACCACGAGGACGAGCCCGCGGGTCGGGGCGTCGACGGTCACCGGCCCATGATTCCCGACGCGGCGGCGCTGGGCGGGTCAGCGGATGTTCGGGTTCGGTAAGAAGGCGGTCAGCGCACCACGGCCGGCCGGAACGCGGCGGGTCGCGCGACCGCCGGCGCCTCGCCGATGGTGGCGACGAGCCGCTCCCGGGGCGCCCGCAGCCGGGTCCGGAAGGCGTGGTTGAGCAGCGCGTCGAGCTGCCACACCTGCTTCGGGTGCCGGGTGTGGATGAGGAACCGCTCGCGGACCCCGTCGATCGCGGTGGCCGCCAGCTCGACCGAGTGCAGGCGCGGGTCCGGGCTCCAGGTGACGTTGCTGAGTTCCCGCAGCTCGGTGTTGAGGTGCAGGCGCAGCCGGTGCAGGACCCGGGTCTGCTGGGTGACGACCAGCCGCCGGTGGGTCAGCAGGAAAAGGTACTCACCGGCCATCGGGCGGTCCGGCCGGCTGCACCGGGTGACCAGGATGGTGGCGTCGCCGGAGCCGACGCAGCGGCGGAAGACCGGCATGTGCCGGCTGACGGTCTGCATCGCCAGTCCGGCCTCGGAGGCGGCCGGGAGGAACGTTCGGGAGAAGACGTCCATGCCCTGCCCAACGACGGGAGTCGGAGGGTGACGTGGGTCACGCGCAAATTGCAGAACTTCCACACCCGCGCGTCGCACCGCCTGTCCGACTTCCGGGCCCGTCGCGCCGGACGGGCCCGGAAGTACGCGTCAGAGCAACGGCTGCATCGCGCCGAAACCGCTGCCCAGCCGGGTCGGGGCGAGCCATCCGCCGCCGCTCCAGCGGTACCGCAGCACGTTGCCGGTCGACTTCTGGACCGCGACCAGGTCGGGCCGGCCGTCCCGGTCGAAGTCGCCGAGCTGGACGAGGTCGCGCATGCCGCCCCAGCCGGCGCCCGCGTCGAGCCGGGCGCCGAGGAGGCCGTCCGGGCCGCCCGGGTGGACGTGCAGGCGGCCCGTGGTCGTGTCCCGGGCGAGCACGTCGAGGCGCCCGTCACCGGTGAAGTCGGCGCCGCCGGTCAGCTCGTCGAGCCCGTTCCAGCCCGCGCCGCCGAGGGCGACCCGGCTGCCGAAGCCGGTGCCCTTGCCCGGATAGAGCCAGAGCACGCCGGTGGAGGTCTGCACCGCCGCGATGTCCTGGAAGCCGTCGCCGTTCCAGTCGCCGACGGGGGTGATCTCGCGCATGCCGTTCCAGCCGCTGCCGACCCTGACCCGGGTGGTCACGCCGGTGCCGTTGCCCGGGTAGAACCACAGGTAGCCGGTCGACTTCTCGCGGGCCAGCAGGTCCTCGCCGCCGGCCCGGTCGAAGTTGCCCGCCCGGACGATCGCGTCCATCCCGTTCCAGCCCGCGCCGAGCGAGACCCGCCCGCTCAGCGTGGCGCCGTTGCCGCCGTAGACGTACAGCCGGCCGGTGGCCGGCTCGCGGTAGCCGAGGTCGGCCCAGCCGTTGCCGGTGAAGTCGCCGAACCGGGTGGCGGGCAGCGGGGCGACGTCGAGGTGGTTGCTGTCGATGTTGATGGTCACCCCGCCCCAGGTCTCGTGGTGGTCGCCCCGGTACTGCTTCATCCGCTGCTTCGGCATCCAGTACGACTCGGGCAGCGCCTCGTCCGCCACCGTCTGCACGCCGTCCCACCGGGCGAAGTCCAGGTAGTCCGGCCGGCCGTGGCCGGCCCGCTCGTACGCGGAGACCTGGTCGGCGAGGCCGCCGGAGGCCACGTCGGTGTAGAAGCCGGAGAAGTAGCCGTGGTCGTGCAGCCGGATGGTCCAGGCGTGGGTGAAGGTCTGCACCGCCGCCGTGCAGGCCGCGTCGCCCGCCGGGTACTTCTCCATGTTGTAGAAGACGGTGCTCTCTCGGGTGAGCCCCAGGTCGCGGGCGCGCGCCGCGGCGTCGTCGGCGGCGGCCCGTCCCTGCGCGGCGGCCTGCGCCGGGTCGATCCGCGGCTTGCTGGTGCTGCGGCAGGGCGCCTGCGGCCCGACGTAGAGCGGGAAGAAGCGCCAGCCCGCCGCCGCCTGCGTGGTCACCCACTCCCGGGTCAGGTTCGGCTGGGCGCAGGCCCGGCCGTTCCCCCCGATGTAGATGCCCACCGCCCGGTACGGCGAGGCGAGCCACGCGTTCATGGCCGCGTTCGACGGCGCGGTGCAGGTGTCGAAGCCCAGGCCGGTGAACGCGCCCGGGTGCGGCCCGGGGTAGCCGGCGGCCCGCGCGGGCCCGGCGGTGCCGGTCAGGGCGGCGCCGGCGGCGAGCACGGTGGCCGCCGTCGCGGCGAGGGCCCGCCGGGCGGAACGCCGCAGCCCGGCGGGCAGAGCCGAACGGAACGTCACGAGTCCTCGATCCTGGCCGCTCAGAGCAGCGGGGTCATGGAGCCGAACCCGGTGCCGAGCCGGATGGGCGCCGCCCAGGCGGTGCCGAGCCAGCGGTACCGGTAGACGTAGCCGGTCGACTTCTGCACGGCCACCATGTCCGGCCGGCCGTCCCGGTCGAAGTCGCCGAGCTGGACGAGGTCGCGCATGGTGTTCCAGCCGGCACCGACCTTGGTACGGGTGTTGGGCGCGCCGGCACGACCCGGGTACAGGTAGAGGTCACCGGTGCTCTTCTCCCGCGCGACCACGTCGGGGTAGCCGTCGTTGTTGAAGTCGCCGCCGCCGTTCAGCTCGTCCACCGTGTTCCAGCCGGAGCCGAGCAGGACGCGGCTGGTGAACGCGCTGCCTCCCGTGCCGGGATACAGGTAGAGCGCGCCGGTGGAGCTCTGCACCGCCAGCAGGTCCTGGAAGCCGTCGCGGTTGTAGTCGCCGATAGGCGTGATCTCCCGGACGCTGTTCCACCCCGCGCCAAGGTTGATCCGGCCGCTGATCCCCGACCCGGTGCCCGGGTAGAGCCACAGATAGCCGGTGGCCGGCTCGCGGGCGATCACGTCCTCGCCGCCGTCCCGGTCGAAGTTGCCGGCCCGGATGATCGTGTCCATGCCGTTCCAGCCGGCGCCCAGCGTGATCCGGCCGCTCAGCGTGGTGCCGTTGCCGCCGTAGACGTACAGCCGGCCGGTGGCCGGCTCCTGGTAGCCGAGGTCCGCCCAGCCGTTGCCGGTGAAGTCGCCGAACCGGGTCGCCGGCAGCGGGGCGACGTCGAGGTAGTCGCCGTCGATGTTGATGGTGACCCCGCCCCACGTCTCGTCGTGCGGGCCCACGTGCTGCTTCATCCGTCGCTTCGGCATCCAGTAGCTGGCCGGGATGGTCGGGTCCTCGACCGTGGCCTCGTTGTCCCAGCGCGCGAAGTCGAGGTAGTCCGGACGCACGTAGCCGGGCGTGTCGTAGGCGGCGACCTGGTCGGCGACGCCACGGGCCACGCTGCTGTAGAAGCCCGAGAGGTAGCCCTGGTCGTGCAGCCGGGCGGTCCACGCGCTCATGAAGGTGAGGACCGCGGTGGTGCAGGCGGCGTCGCCGCCGTCGTAGTCCTCCATGTCGTAGAAGAGGACGCTCTCCCGGGGCAGGCCGAGTTCCACCGCCCGCGCCACGGCGTCGTCGGCCTCGGACTGGCCCTGCGCCGCCGCCTGCGCCGGGTCGATGCGCGGCCGGCTGGTCGGCAGGCAGGGAGCCTGGAGGCCGACGTACATCGGGACGAGGTGCCAGCCCTCCGCCGTCTGCTCCGCGACCCACTCAGGGGTCAGCGCGGGCTGTGCGCAGCCCCGGCTGCTGCCGCCGAAGTAGATGACGACCGCCCGGTACGGTGAGTGCTCGCGCCACGCCTGCATCTGGGCGCTGGTCGGCGCGGTGCAGGCGTCGAAGCCGAGGCCGGTGTAGGTGCCGGGCTGCGGCGGCACGGCGGCGTGGGCCGGGCTGGTGACGGCCGTCAGCGCGAGGCCGGCGCCGACGACGGTGGTGGCGGCGAGGGCCACGGTCCGGCGGGCGGCCCGGCGCAGCCCGGCCGGCGAGAGTGTGGATTGCACGTTTCCCCGATCTGTCCCCGTGAGTCCGACAGCCGGCGGCCGGACGCGTCACTCGCGCCGCCGGCCCGCTGATTCTGACCACAGTCGACGGCTCCTGTCGAGGTCGTGACCGGCACCGAACAAACCAGGGGTGCCGCGGGCGGCCCCTCGCGCCTGCTGGGCGGGGCCGCGCGCCGCCCGTCCGGGTTCAGACCGGGTCGGGCTCGAACAGCTCCGTCAGCCAGCCGGGCACCGCGGAGGCGTACTGCGCCCGGGCCGGGTCGCGCGTCATGAGCGCCCGGCGCCAGGAGAGCGACCGGCTCACCCGGGTGACGCGGACGGCCAGCCGGGCCACCTCGCGCAGCGTGGCCCGGTCGTGCCGGTCCGACCACGGCTCCAGGTACGCGTCCCGCAGCCGCGCCAGCGTTGGGTCGCCGGCGGGCAGCTCGAAGGCGTCCGCGACCGAGTTCAGCGTGACGAGCAGGGTGCCGAACGGGTGGGCGACCGAGGCGTCCCCCCAGTCGAAGAACCGGTGCCCGTCGTCGGCGACGAAGACGTTGCCGTCGTGCAGGTCGTCGTGCTGGATGCTGGGCGCGACGCCCGAGTCGGCCAGCCGCCGGCAGTGCTCGGCGAAGGTGTCCCGATGGGCGCGCAACCGCCCGTACGCCTCGACGTCGAGCCCGTCCTCCGCCCCCAGCAGCAGCGACTCCTCGTCGTCCAGCAGCGCCTCGAACAGCTCCGGCAGCACCTCCGGCCGGTGGTCGGGCACCCCGAGCGCGAGCAGCTCGCCGGCCCGGGGCGCGACCGTGCGCTGGAGGTCGGCGTACTCCGGCAGGACCTGCTCCCAGCGGGCCAGCAGGTCGCGGTCGCCGCCCAGCGTGTCGCGCAGCGAGCGGCCCCCGTCGGGCAGCAGCGACCAGCCGCGGTCGGCGTCGACCGCGATCGGGTCGAGCACCCGCCCCGGGGCGAGCCGGGCCAGCGCGGCCAGCAGCGCCGCCTCGTGCCGGGTGCCCGGGTTGTTCGCCTTGAACCAGGCGTCCCCGGCGTCGGTGGGCACCCGCCAGACGAGGGACCACGGCCGGACCCGGGGCTCGACCGGCCCGACGACCCGCCGGCCGTGCCGGCCGAGCTGGTCGCCGACCCAGCCGAGCGCGGTGTCCCGCCAGTGCGGGTCGGCCCAGTCGGCGTACGGCGTGGAGGCAGTGGTCACGCCGCGGAATGTAGCCCCGTCACTGGCGCCGGGGCGACACCTTATCCCCGGCGCACCCCGTGGCCAGCGGCGATCGACGCGCCCCGGCCGGTCCCGGCGATGCTCGTCGCCGCCGTCGGCGGGGACGGCTATCCTTCACCGCCATGCCGGACGCCTCGTTCCTCGCCGCCACCCGCGACTCCTACGACACCATGGCCGCCGACTACACCGAGTGGCTTCGTACGGACATGGACGGCAGGCCCCTCGACCGCGCGCTGCTGGCCGCCTTCGCCGAG
The DNA here is from genome assembly GCF_043205005.1 of Micromonospora sp. NPDC047620. Lineage (NCBI taxonomy): Bacteria > Bacillati > Actinomycetota > Actinomycetes > Micromonosporales > Micromonosporaceae > Micromonospora > Micromonospora sp. NPDC047620. Next base: position 104,576 of record NZ_JBIDDG010000020.1, read on the forward strand.
GCGGTGCAGGCCGGCGGCAACGGCCCCGTCGCCGACGTCGGCTGCGGGCCCGGCCGCGTCACGATCCTGCTGCACCGGCTGGGACTCGACGCGTTCGGCATCGACCTGTCGCCCGGAATGGTCGCGCTGGCCCGGGAGACGTACCCGCGGCTGCGGTTCGAGGTGGGCTCGATGCTCGCCCTGGAGCTGCCGGACGCCTCCCTCGGCGGGCTGCTCGCCTACTACTCGGTCATCCACGTCCCCTGGGAGCGGCGGCCCGAGGTCTTCGCCGAGTTCCACCGCGTGCTCGCGCCGGGCGGGCAGCTCATGCTCGCCTTCCAGGTCGGCGACGAACGCTTCCACCTCGACGAGGCTTTCGGCAGGCCGATCTGCGTCGACTGGTACCGGCAGCGACCGGACGAGGTGGCCGCGCTGGTACGCGAGGCCGGGTTCGACCTGTGGACCACGGTCGTGAAGGAGGCCGAGGGCACGGAGAAGACCCCGCAGGGCTTCGTGTTGGCGCGCAAGCCTGCCGGGGCGTAGCCCCTTCCCGTCGGGGGGGGTGCCCTCAGAGCAGCTCGACGATGGTGGCGTTGGCCATGCCGCCGCCCTCGCACATGGTCTGGAGGCCGTAGCGGATGTTGTTGTCCCGCATGTGGGCGAGCATGGTGGTCATGATCCGGGCGCCGGAGGCGCCGAGCGGGTGGCCGAGGGCGATCGCGCCGCCGCGCGGGTTGAGCCGTTCCGCGTCCGCCTCGGTCTCCGCCAGCCAGGCCAGCGGCACCGGGGCGAACGCCTCGTTCACCTCGTACACCCCGATCTCCTCGATGCCCAGCCCCGCGCGGCGCAGCGCCTTCGCGGTGGCCGGGATGGGCGCGGTGAGCATGGTGACCGGGTCGTCGGCGGCGACCACGGCGGTGTGGATCCGGGCCAGCGGGCGCAGGCCGTGCCGGCTGGCCCACTCGCCGGTGGTGACGGCGAGCGCCGCCGCGCCGTCGGAGATCTGCGACGCGGAGCCGGCGGTGACGACGCCGTCGGGGCGGAACGGGGTGGCCAGCTCGCCGAGCTTCTCCAGCGAGGTGTCCCGCCGGATGCCCTCGTCGGCGGCGAACTTGCCGCCGTCGGCCAGGGCGACCGGGGTGATCTCGGCGTCGAAGGCGCCGGCGTCCTGCGCGGCGGCCGCCTTCTCGTGGCTGGCGAGGGCGAACTCGTCGAGCTGGGCCCGGGAGAAGCGCCAGCGCGCGGCGATCAGCTCCGCCCCGACGCCCTGGTTGAACGGCAGCGGCGCGTCCTCGGCGAAGCCCTCGACGCCCCGGTACCGGTCGCGGAGCTGCTCGCTGAAGGGCATCCCGCCGGCCCCGCTGGAACCCATGGCCACCCGGGTCATCGACTCGACGCCGCCGGCGACCACCAGGTCGGCCTGGCCGGAGAGCACGGTGGCGGCGGCGAAGTGCAGGGCCTGCTGGCTGGAGCCGCACTGCCGGTCGAGCGTGGTGCCGGGCACCGACTCGGGCCAGCCCGCGGCCAGCACGCCGTTGCGGGCGATGTTCCACGACTGGTCGCCGACCTGGGAGACGCAGCCCCAGACCACGTCGTCGACCTGGGCAGGGTCGATCCCGGTGCGCTCGGCGAGGGCGCGCAGCACGTGCGCCGAGAGGTCGACCGGGTGCACGGGGGCCAGGCTGCCCTTGCGCCGCCCCACCGGGGTGCGTACCGCGCCGACGATGACTGCGTCACTCATGACTACTCCCCGGTAACTTCGGCTGCCACCGATACTACGTCCTGGGCGGGCCGCCGTCCTCCCCCGGGGTGCGCTGGCATCCTGGACGGATGCGCCCAGACCCGTCCCCGGCCGTCCACCAGTGGCGGGTGCCGGCCACCCTGCCGGCACTCAAGCTGGCCGGCGCGGTCGCGCTGCTCGCGCTCGCGCTGCTCCTCGACGAGGGCGACCCGGTCCAGTTGGGGCTGGCCGTGGTCGCGGCCACCGCGCTGGCCGGCTGGGCGGCGCGCGACCTGGTGACGCCGGTCCGGCTGGCGGTCGACCCGGAGGGGGTCACCGTCGTCCAGGGCTTCGCGGGTCGCCGCCGGCTGCCCTGGTCGGCCGTCGAGCGGGTCACCGTGGACCGCCGCGCCCGGCTGGGCCTGACCAGCGAGGTGCTGGAGATCGACGCCGGGGAGTCGCTGCACCTCTTCGGCCGCCTCGACCTCGGCGCCGAGCCCGCCGACGTGGCCGAGGCCCTGCACGAGGCCCGCCCGCGCTGAGCGGCGGTCAGCCGCCGCGGCGTCCGGCGGGGCGGGCTGGCCGTAGCCGGCCCGCCGCACGGCCCGCTCGGTCCCGCGGCACGACCGGGCGGACGGTCAGCCGCCGAGGATGACGGCGGTGCGGATCAGCGCCAGGCCGAGCAGCGCCGCCACGACCACCGCGCCGCCGGCGAACTGCACCAGCGTCCGCCGGGACCGTGGGGCGTACGCGAACACGAGCGCCACCAGCCCGCCGACCACCAGCCCGCCCAGGTGCCCGGGGATCGAGATGCCGGGCACGGTGAACGTGAAGACCAGGTTGATCACCAGGATGGGGAGCACCTGGGAGATGTCCCGCCCCATCCTGCGTTCGATGACCACCAGCGCGGCGAAGAGGCCGAAGATCGACGTGGACGCGCCGGCGGTGAGCTGGTTCTGCTCGCTGAACAGGTACGCGGCGACGTTCCCGCCCAGCCCGGAGACGAGATAGAGCACGCCGAACCGCAGCGGCCCGAGACTGGCCTCCAGCGACCGGCCCAGCACCCACAGCGCCCACATGTTCAGTAGCAGGTGGACCACGCCGTAGTGCAGGAACATCGCGGTGACCAGGCGGTACCACTCGCCCTCGGCGATGCCGCCGACCGTGCCGTCGGGGAAGATCGCGCCGCCGAGCACCGCGCCCCAGTCGGTCAGCGGGGTGCTGCCGCCCATCAGGCCGCCGAAGCCGGAGCCGCCGACCGCCGCGTCCCCGCCCCGGTCCGAGGCGATGGAGAGCAGCATCAGCAGCACGTTCAGCGCGATCAGCGCCTTGGTGACGTACCCGTGCCGGCCGGCGGCACCGCCACCGAAGACGGTGCGCGCCGGCCGCACGCTACGACGTCCCTCCGCCACGCACTCCGGGCACTGGAACCCGACCGACGCCTCCCGCATGCAGTCCGGGCAGATCGGCCGGTCACAGCGGGTGCACCGGACGTACGTCTCCCGGCCGGGGTGCCGGTAGCAGACCGGGGTGACCGGCGGCGACTCGCTCACCGCGCCCGCCCGCCGACGCGGGCCGCGCGGCCCGCCAACCGGTCCCGACCTTCGGAGCGCTCAGTCATGTGGGCAAAGGTACCTCGCGGACGGCTCAGGCAGCGGAACGCTCGATCTCGACCCGCTCGATGACGACGTCCTGCAGCGGCCGGTCGTTCGGGCCGGTCGGGGTGTTGGCGATCGAGTCGACCACCTTCGCGGACTGCTCGTCGGCCACCTGACCGAAGATGGTGTGCCGGTTGTTCAGGTGCGGCGTCGGCGAGACGGTGATGAAGAACTGCGAGCCGTTCGTGCCCGGCCCGGCGTTCGCCATGGCCAGCAGGTACGGCCGGTCGAAGCGCAGCTCCGGGTGGAACTCGTCGCCGAACTTGTACCCCGGGCCACCGCGGCCGGTGCCCGTCGGGTCGCCCATCTGGATCATGAAGCCACTGATCACCCGGTGCGAGATGGTGCCGTCGTAGTACGGCCCACTGCCCGGCTGGCCCGTGCGCGGGTCGGTGTATTCGCGGTTGCCCTCGGCCAGGTCGACGAAGTTCTTGACGGTCTTCGGCGCGTGGTTGGGGAAGAGCTCCAGCCGGATCGGGCCAGCGTTGGTGTGCAAGGTGGCGTAGACAGCCTCGGCCACGGGTACTCCTCACTCGTTGGTCAGTTCCATGCGGATCCTCCCATGTGCCCGATCTGGCAGTGCGGAGGCATCCGAAGGTGGAGGATGACGAAGGAACAACTCCCAGGAGGTGGGACCGTGTTTGGAATCGGGCGGCGTAAGACCCAGGGGCAGCTGGCCAAGGCGGAGCTGAACCAGGGCCTCGGTCACCTGAGGCAGGCCGCGACGTACGCCGCGAAGGGCGCCGGCGCCACCGTCGGCCCGCGGGTCCAGGCGGCCCGGGGCGCCGTCGCGCCGACCGCCGTCATCGTGCGCGACCGCGCGTCCAGCGGTCTCGCGTCCACGGTCGCCGCGCTCGCGCCGCTGGCCCTGGCCGTCCGCAAGGCCCAGGCCGAGGCGGCGGGCAAGACGGTCACCGGCAGGAAGGCCGCCGCAGCCAAGCAGGCCGCGGTCACCAGGAAGGTCAAGGCGAAGAACATGAAGGCTTCCCGGAAGAAGAACACACGGCGCGGCAGGTCCATGTTGACCGGTCTCCTCGCGGCCGGCGCGGTGGCCGGCGTCGCCGCGATGGCGATGCGTCGCCGCCGCGAGCAGCAGGAGTGGGCCGAGTACGACCCGACCCGCACGCTGGAACCGATGCGCGACGAGGTCGAGACCATGGAGATCCGGACCCCTGTCACCGACGCCTCGACGCTGTCGAGCGGCCCGGGCGTGGCCGGCAGGCCGACCGGTGCCGGCAGCTCGGCGGCGGCCGGCGGCGACACCGCCTCCACCACCGCCCCCGGCACGCAGCCGACGGTCCACGCGACGGACAAGGTCCCGTCGGTGGCCGAGGGCGCCAAGAACGTGTCGGGCCGCCCGGCGGACAACCTGACCGAGGCGCTGGGCAAGGGCGCCAAGACCAACGGGCGTCGCTGACGCCCCCGAAGTCCCCGGAAAGCGCCGGCAGAGCGGATCACCCCGCGCCGCCGGCGCTTCCGCGTCCCCCGGTCAGAGCCAGCCGTTGCGGCGGAACCAGCGGTAGAGGGCCAGCGAGATCGCGAGCATGAGGGCCAGCACGACCGGATAGCCGTACGTCATCCGCAGCTCCGGCATGACGTCGAAGTTCATGCCGTAGATGCCGGCGATGGCGGTCCAGACGGCGGCGATGGCCGCCCACGCGGCGATCTTGCGCATGTCGTTGTTCTGGTCGACCGTGACCTGGGCCAGCCGGGCCTGGAGGATGGAGTTGAGCAGGTCGTCGTAGGAGTTGACCTGCTCGACGGTGCGGCTGAGGTGGTCCTGCACGTCGCGGAAGTAGCGGCGGATCTCGTCGGGCACGTCCCGGTTCAGCTGCGCGGTGAGCGTCATCAGCGGGCGTTGCAGCGGCGTCACCGCCCGCTTGAACTCCACCAGTTCCCGCTTCATCTGGTAGATCCGCTGGATCCGGCCGCTCGACTGGCGGTCGAACACCTCGACCTCCAGCGTGTCGAGGTCGTCCTCCAGCCGGTCGGCGACCTCCAGGTAGATGTCCACCACCCGGTCGGTCACCGCGTACGCCACCGACCAGGGGCCGTGGAGCAGCAGGTCCTGCTTCGTCTCCAGGTCGGCCCGGACGGGGGCCAGCCGGCAGGCGTCCCCGTGCCGGACGCTGATCAGGAAGTTCGGCCCGATGAAGAGCATCACCTGGCCCGTCTCGACGACCTCGGAGTTCTCGGTCAGCTCGGCGTGCTCGCAGTAGCGCGCGGTCCGCAGCACCAGGAAGCTGACCTCGCCGAACTGCTCCAGCTTGGGGCGCTGCTGCGCCTTGACCGCGTCCTCGACGGCCAGCTCGTGCAGGCCGTAGGTGGCGGCGATGGCGGTCATCTCGGCCAGCTCCGGTTCGTGCAGGCCGAGCCAGACGAAGCCGTTCTCCTCGCGGCGGGCCGCGGCGAGCGCGTCGGCGTACCGCCAGTCGCCGGGCTGCCGCCGGCCGTCGACGTAGAGGGCGCAGTCGACCACCGCGCTGCGCTGCGGGCCGGCCGGCGTCGGGGGGCCCTGGAGGCCGTCGGGGTTGAGCCGGCGGGTCATCGCCCGCACGGGCGCCGCCCAGTCCCGGGGCCTGAGCATCCGCCCGCCGTTCGGCGAGGCCGTCCGCCCCCGCTGCCCCCGGTCCGTCATCACGCCCCCTCCCCACGCGCTGCCGCGGCTAGCAGGGTACGCCGCCGTCGACGGTCACGGGCGGTGACGATCGACCGTGGTGGCACCGGGCGGGCCGGGCCGCATCGGGGGGTGAGGGGACGACACGGCCCACCCGGCACCCTTGGGGGCGGGGGTTGTGCTGCTCGCGTCGCTCCGCGTGCCGCCCGGCGGGGGCCGGTCGGGCTCGTCGTCGGGCGCGACATGGGCCGGCGCCGGACGGTGAGTTGCGTTACGTGAGTGACGCTCGCAGCATTGTGGGCCACCGGCCGCCCCGGCGGGAGCCCCGGGACGGCCCGTATTGCCGCACTGTCAGAAATCCGACAGAAATCAGCCCCGTACGGCCGCCATGGCCTCCGCCAGCCGCCGGACGCCCTCGTCGATCCGGTCGGCGGTCACCGCCGAGTACGCCAGCCGCAGGGCGTGCCGCCCGCCGTCGACCACGAAGTCGCTGCCCTTGACCACGGCGACCCCGCGCTCGGCGGCGGCCGGGGCGAGCCTGTCGACCTCGACGTCCTCGGGCAACTCGGCCCAGAGGAAGTAGCCGCCGTCCGGCTCCACGAACCGGGCCTCGGGGATGTGTCGGCGCAGCGACTCGGCCAGCACCCGGGCCCGCTCGCCGAGCGCGGCGCGCACCGTCTCGATCGAGCGCTCGATGTCGCCGGAGACGCAGAACTGGTGCACGATCGCCTCGGAGACCATGCCGGGCGAGATGTAGAGGCTGGTCGCCTTCTTCGCGATGTCGCCGATCAGGTCCGCCGGGCCGACCAGGTAGCCGACCCGCACCCCCGGGCAGACCGTCTTGGTGAAGCTGGAGGCGTGCACCACGACGTTGCGGGTGTCGAGCGAGAGCATCGACGGCAGCGCCTCGCCCCGGAACCGGATGTCGGCGTACGGGTCGTCCTCGAAGATCGTGAACTCGTACTCGGCGGCGAGGTCGAGCAGCTCACGGCGCTTCTCCAGGCTCAGCGTCACGCCGGCCGGGTTCTGGTAGTTCGGGATGACGTGCGCGAGCCGGGGGCGCACCCCGGACTCCAGCAGCTTGCGCAGCTCGGCGGTGTCGAGGCCGTCCGGCTGGATGGAGACGCCGTGCAGCTCGCCGCCCATCCGCTGGAGGTTGAGCAGGGTCCGGTCGTACGTCGGGCGCTCCACCACCACCGCGTCGCCGGGGCGGACCAGGTGGTCGAAGAGGAACGCGTCGGCCTGCAACGACCCGTTGGTGATGAGCACCTGGTCGGCCGAGACCCCGTGCTTCTCGGCGATCCACTTCCGTAGCGGAAGGTAGCCGACGGAGGTGCCGTACGCCGTCACCCCGGCGGGGTCGGCGTCGAACGCGCGGACGGCGGCGGCCTTGAGCCCCTCGACATCGACGATGTCCAGCGAGGGAGCGCCACGGGCGAAGGAGATCAGCTGCTCGGCGGTCATGGCTGTTCAGCGTACGGAAGGCGGTGGGGTGCGCGCCGACGGCACGGCGATGTCCGCATCCTGAGCCACCGGGACGGGTGACCTGCGTCAACCGGTCGGCGGCAGATCAGACCGGAAGGCCGAGCGGGTCGTGCTGCGCCTCGCGGGAAAGCCCGTCCACGTGCAGCCCGAGCCGCCGCGATGAGCTGACCCCAGTCGAAGTAGGACCGCCAGGCCGAGACCTTCCCGCGCCGCACCCGGACGACCCGCGCCGGCTTGGCCGCTCAGCTCGCGTCGACCATCCGGCTGGCCGCCCAGACCCGCATGATGTCGCGTACGGAGATCACCCCGGCCACCTCGCGCCCGTCGAGCACCACCAGGTGCCGGAAGCCGCCCCGGGCCATCGCGGCGGCGGCCTCCTCCACCGTCCACTCCGGCCCGGCGTAGACCACGTCCCAGGTGAGGTGGGCACCCGTCCGCTCGACGTCGCAGTCCAGGCCGGCGCCGATGGCGTTGAGCACGTCACGTTCGGTCATGATGCCGACCCCCTCGGAGTCGGGATCGATCACGACCGCCGACCCGACGCCGCGGGCCGACATCATCCGGGCCGCCTGACGGAGCGTGTGCTCCGGGCCGACCACGAGGACCTCGCTGGACATCGCTTCCCGTACCTGCATCACGCATCACCCCTGTGGGACGGTGGCATCCGGTAGGGAACATGGTCCGCTCCGGATGTTGCCGGGACAAGACCGGGCATCGCCGAGACGCCCGACCGCTCGCTACTGTCGTGGCGTGTCCACCGAGCCTCTACGCTGCGCCGGCGCGCTGATCGTCGACGACGAGGGCCGCCTCTTCGTCCAGCGACGGTCTCCCGACCGGCGCATCTTTCCCAATTGCTGGGACATCGTCGGCGGCCACCTGGAACCGGGCGAGGACGTGGACGACGCGCTGCGCCGGGAGGTCACCGAGGAGACCGGCTGGACGGTGTCGCACGTGCTCGGCCACGTCGGGGAGTACCGCTACGTCGCCGACGACGGGCTGGAGCGGATCGAGAGCGACTGGCTGGTCCGGGTCGACGGCGACCTCGCCCGGCCGACGCTGGAGGCGGGCAAGCACACCGAGTTCCGGTGGCTCGCCGCCGACGAGGTCGACCTGCTCGACGAGCACCGCGACGTCAACGACGGCCTGATCCGGCGGATCGCGGAGGAAGCCTTCGCCGCCCTGCGTTCGATCGGTCTGTGAACGACACCGTCGAGCTGGCGCCGCACCGGTTCGCCGGCCTGGTCGCCCCGGCGGTCGACCGGGCCTTCGTCGCCAGCATGCTGGCCGGCCGCGACGGTGGCGGCGCGGAGCTGAGCCAGCGGTACGGCGGGCCGGCGGCCACCGGCTTCCTGTTGGAGTTCCGCACCCGCCTCGCGGCGCCCGGCGGGACGGTCGACGAAGCCGGGTTCGCGGCGGTCACCCGCTACCGGGACCCGGCCGACTGCCGGCGGGCCCTGGACAAGCAGGTGGCGTACGGGATGATCCACCGCAGCCCCGACGGCGGGCTCTCCGCCACCGAACGCGGGCTGGCCTTCCTCGCCGGGATCTGGCAGGTGCACGCCGAGGTGACCGAGGAACTCTGGGCCGGGCACGGCAACCGCGTGCTCCGGCTGGTGGAGGCGCTCGGCCGGGTGCTCGCGTACGCGCTGGTGCTCGCCGAGGAGGACGCCGACGACAGCGCCGCGTTCGCCGCGATGGCGCCGCCGTACGAGCCGGACGGCACCCCGCCCGGCGTGCTGCTGCTCAACCGGCTGGGCACGCTGCGTTACCACCGGGCCGACGCGCACGCCGCCGCCTGGACCGCCGCCGGGCACACCGCGGCGAGCGTCGCCGCCCTGCCACCCGGGCCGGAGCAGCTCGCCATCGAGCTGGAGACCGACCGGCGGGCCGCCGGCCCGTACGCCGTGCTGACCGCCGAGGAGCGGCTGGCGATGCTGGCGGACCTGGCGGCGCTGCCCGCCTGACCCGGTTGGCGACAGCGACGCCGTCACGCGGCGCTATCCTCCAGCGGTGACCGGGAGTCGTACGAGGGAGGACGCCTCAATGATCGGGATGGTGCTCGCGGCCGGGGCGGGGCGCCGGCTGCGCCCGTACACCGACACCCTGCCGAAGGCGCTGGTGCCGGTGGACGGTGACACCACCATCCTGGACATCGCGCTGCGGAACCTGGCCGAGGTGGGGCTCACCGAGATCGTGATCGTGGTCGGCTACGCGGCCGACGCGGTCCGCGAGCGGCAGGCCGACCTGGAGAAGCGGTACGGCGTCACGCTGACCCTGGTGCACAACGACAAGGCCGAGGAGTGGAACAACGCGTACTCGCTCTGGCTGGCCCGGGAGCACTTCGCCCGGGGCGTACTGCTGGTCAACGGCGACACCGTGCACCCGGTGAGCGTGGAGAAGACCCTGCTGGCCGAGCGCGGCCCGGGCATCCTGCTGGCGATCGACACGATCAAGGCGCTCGCCGAGGAGGAGATGAAGACCACCTTCGACGCGGCCGGCCAGCTCACCCGGATCACCAAGATCATGGATCCGGGCGAGGCGTACGGGGAGTACATCGGCGCGACGCTGATCGAGCCGCAGGTGGCCGACGCGCTGGCCGACGCGCTGGAGGCGACCTGGCGGCGCGACCCGAACCTCTACTACGAGGACGGCTACCAGGAGTTCGCCGACCGCGGCGGCGAGGTGCGGGCCGCCCCGATCGGGGACGTCTCCTGGGTCGAGGTCGACAACCACGCCGACCTGGCCCGGGCCCGGGAGATCGCGTGCCGCTACTAGCCCGTACGGTGCTGACCCCGCTGCACATCGACGTGCGGCGTGGGGCGGTCGCCGACCTGGCATCGATCCTGGCCGACGGACGGATCTCGTCCGGCGGGGACGTCGCGGTGGTGGTCGGCCCAGGTCAGGGCGAGCGGATCGCCGAGCTGATCCGGCCGTCGCTGCGGTCGGCGGACGTGTTCACCGTCGCGGGTGCCACCCTCGACTCCGCCGACGACCTGGGCAGCAAGCTCCGCGCCCGGTCCTACGACGCGGTGGTCGGCATCGGCGGCGGCAAGACGATCGACGTCGCCAAGTACGCCGCCACCCGCCGTGGCCTGCCGATGGTCTCGGTGGCCACCAGCCTCGCCAACGACGGGATCGCCTCCCCGGTGGCGAGCCTGATCACCGACGGGATCAAGGGCTCCTACGGCGTGCACATCCCGATCGCGGTGATCGTCGACCTGGACTTCGTGGAGAGCGGCCCGGAACGGCACAACCGCGCCGGCATCGGCGACGTGGTGAGCAACATCAGCGCGCTGGCCGACTGGGAGCTGGCCCGGCAGGTCCGGGGCGAGCCGGTGGACGGCCTGGCCGCCTCACTGGCCCGAATGGGCGCCGAGGCGGTACTCGCCCACCCCGGCGACATGACCGACGACGCGTTCGTCACCGTGCTCGCCGAGGCGCTGATCTCCAGCGGTCTGGCGATGGCGGTCTGCGGCACCAGCCGGCCGTCCAGCGGCGGCTGCCACGAGATCATGCACGCCGTCGACGCGCTCTTTCCCGGCACCGCCTCGCACGGCGAACTCGCGGGGCTCGGAGCGTTGTTCTGCACCTGGCTCCGCGGCGACCAGCGGCGCTTCGAGGAGATGTCGGCCTGCCTGACCCGGCACAACCTGCCCCGGCTCCCGGCCGAGGTCGGGCTCACCGACGAGCAGTTCGTCGATGCGGTGCAGTTCGCACCGACCACCCGGCCGGACCGGTACACCATCCTGGAACACCTGGCGATGTCGCCTACCGAGACGCGGCAACGGCTGGCAGACTACGCCGGTGCAATCCGCGACCACCTTGGCTGAGCCCCGTCCCACCGTCGCCGACTTCCACCGGGTGAACCGGGGTGGCGGCCTGTTCAGCGAATCGATCAGCCAGTGGCTGGGCGCGGTCTTCGCGCTCGTCGCCCAGCGCCTCGGGCTGCGCCCGACCGCGCTGACCATCACCAACCTGGTGCTCGGCCTGGCCACCTCGGTCACCGTGGTCGCGCTCGCCGGTCGGGTCGCCGCCGGCGAGGTGCCGGCCTGGGCGGTCGGGCTGCTCGCCCTCGTGGGCTGGCAGGTCGCGTACTCCCTGGACTGCGCCGACGGTCAGCTCGCCCGGGTGACCGGGCAGGGCAGCGCGGCCGGCGCCCGGGTCGACGTGCTCGCCGACGTGGCCGCCCAGATCGCCCTGGTCGCCGCGCTGGCGGCGACCGCGGTGGCGCAGGAGCCGTCGACGCCGAGCTGGCTCGTCGCGATCTTCGCCGGCACCTGGATGGTCAACCTGGTCACCTCGGTGATGCAGGCCGGCCCGAACGCGGCCAGCATGGTCACCTCCACCTCGCTGCCCGTACGCCTGGTGAAGCTGGTCCGCGACTACGGCGCGGTGATCTTCGCCGCCGGTCTGGTGCTGATGTTCGCCCCCGCCCTCGCCCTCTGGGTGATGGTCGCCTTCACGATCGTCAACGGCGGCTTCCTGCTCGCCAGCATCGCCTTCTCCGCCCGCGCCTCGCTGCGCTGAGCCGGCGACCAGCGCGACCAGCGCGACCAGCAACCGGCGACCGGCGCGACCAGCGACCGGCGCGGGTCGGCGCGGACGACGGTCGCAGGCATCGTGACTCTCGGTGGCCGGTATCGGCGTTTCGCGGCCACCCGCGACCACCCGCCTCGGCCCCTTTGCTCTGCACCCACATACGCGCCAGCCACCCTCTGTAACCGGTGCGTATACAGCTGCAGAGCAAAGGGAGCTGGAGAGGTGTTCCGCCTCCGGCAAGCGGGAGGAAGAAAGCGCTGGTCGGTGGGCATCGCGTCGGAGCGGACGAATTTCGCGCTCCGACGCCAGCCGGTTTTGACTACCGTCCGTGATATCGGCGCTTCTCGAGTCGGATTGTCACAGTGCGTGGTGGCAGTGGGATCCGTTCAATGACCGGCCGGAGTCCCGGCAGCGGGCGGTGGAGATCACCGAGCTGAAGGAGAACGCCGCATCACGCCGGCGTAGATGTCGATGAGCTGCCTGGTGACCACGTCGGGGTGGAAGGTCCGCTCGTAGCGCAGCCGGGCGGCGGGCGCGATCGCCGCTGTCCCGGCGGCGGCCACCGGCAACGCGGCGGCCAGGGCGGCCGCCTCCGGCGGCGCCACCCAACCTGCCTCGCCCGCCACGATCCCGCCGGGCACGCCAGGCATGCCGGACGCGCCGGACGCAGCGGGTGCGGAAGGCACGGGGGGCACGGCGGAGGCGACGGCGGCCGGCCCGGTGCCGGCGGGCTCGCGGGACGCGTCCGCCCCGACCAGGTAGGGGATGCCGCCGAGCGCGGTGCCGAGCACCGGGCGGCCGGCGGCGAGCGCCTCGATGATCACGGTGGGCAGCACGTCGTGCCAGGTCGAGGTGGCCATCACCACCGCGCTCGCCTCCAGCGCGGCGCGCACCCCCGCCCGGTCCAGCGGCCCGAGGAAGGTCACGTCCGCCCGGTCCGCGGCCGCTGCCTCCACCAGCGGGCGCAGCTCGCCGTCGCCCGCGATGCGCAGCGGGCCGAGCGCCCCGTCGGGGTGTCGCCGCCAGGCGTCCAGGAGCAGGTCCAGCCCCTTCTCCGGCGAGAGCCGGCCCATGAACAGGAACCCGTCGCCCAGCGGGGCGGGGCGGCCCGGGTCGGGGATCGCGTTCGGCTTGACCACGATCCGCTCGGCGGGGATGCCGTAGTCGCGCAGGTGGTCGGCGACCGCCGAGGTGAGCGCGACGAACCGGTCCACCGAGCGCCACGTGCCACGGTGCACGGCCAGCGTGGTCGCCATCAGCGCGCTCTGCGCACGCGAGCCCCGGTAGCAGCGGTGCACGATCGCCGGCACGCCCAGGGCCCGGCCCCGGCAGTCCTGGCAGATCATCCCGTCCCGGAAGTAGAGCCCGGAGGAGCAGACCTGCCGGTAGTTGTGCACCGTCTGCACCACCGGCACGCCGTGCCGGTGCGCCGTCCGCACCACCCAGGGCGAGATCAGGGGGTACGGGTTGTGCAGGTGCAGCACGTCCGGCCGGTGCTCGGTGATCAGCCGACTCAGGTCCTCCTGCGCGCGGGGCGCCCAGATGGGGGAGATCGGCAGCAGCGCCTTGGCCGACTTCGGCATCGTCGGGATCTCGTCCGAGCTACGGATGAACGGCAGCACCTCGACGCCGGCCGCCGTCAGTTGGGCGATCTCCGCGTCGACGATCGTGTTCTCACCGGACGGCTGGGCTTCCCGGTACCGGTTGTGCGCCACCACGATTCTCACGGGAAAGAAGGCTACCGTTGGCTGGTGCCCGAACTACCGGAGGTTGAGGCGCTCGCGGGTTACCTGCGCGAGCGCGCGGTGGGGCGGCGCGTCGACCGGGTCGAGGTCGCCGCGATCAGCGCCCTGAAGACGTACGACCCGGCGCCGACCGCTGCGGCCGGGCGGGCCGTGGTGGACGCTCGCCGGCACGGCAAGTTCCTCGACGTGGTGCTCGACGGCGATCTGCACGTGGTGGTGCACCTGGCCCGGGCGGGCTGGCTGCACTACCGGGAGGCGTTCCCGTCCGCCGCCCCGCTGCGCCCCGGCAAGGGCCCGGTCGCCCTGCGGGTACGCCTCGACGACGGCTCCGGCTTCGACCTGACCGAGGCCGGCACCCAGAAGAGCCTCGCCGTCTACCTGGTGACGGACCCGGCGACGGTGCCCGGGGTGGCCCGGCTCGGCCCCGACGCCCTCGCCGCCGACCCGGCCACCTTCGCCGAGCGGATGCGCAGCCGCAAGGGCCAGGTCAAGGGGGTGCTCACCGACCAGACGGTGCTGGCCGGCGTCGGCAACGCGTACTCCGACGAGATCCTGCACGCGGCGAAGCTGTCGCCGTTCGCGCTGACCCACCGGCTGACCGACGACCAGCTCACGGCCCTGCACGCGGCCACCCGGGAGGTGCTCGGCGACGCGGTGCGCCGGTCGGTCGGGCAGAAGGCGGCCGAGCTGAAGGGCGAGAAGCGCTTGGGCCTGAAGGTGCACGCCCGGACCGGGCAGCCGTGTCCGGTCTGCGGCGACGCCGTCCGCGAGGTCTCGTTCGCCGACTCCAGCCTCCAGTACTGCGCCACCTGTCAGACCGGCGGCAAGCCCCTCGCTGACCGTCGGTTGTCCCGGCTCGTACGGTGAGTGACGACACTGCCCAACTACGGAGAGGAATCGGCCCTCTCGTTCCGAAGGTCGGAGTCGGAGCCCTACCGGGGCCGCAATCCATCGGTATAGTGGCTCGGTCCCCGGCTTCTGAAATGGCGCGGAGCCGGCCAGACGCCAGGCGGCACCACACCGGCGCAATGTCCCTCGGGTCGGCGTACGGGTCGGCACCGCGTGGGAGACTGGGACGGTGGGCGACCCGGGCCCTCACGGCGAGTGAGCGGCACGTGTCATGCGGGAGGACATGGGTGAGGTGACGACAAGCCTCCAGCGCCCGGTAACCAACACAGGCCGGAGCAAACTCGTGCGGCACGTCGACAGCTTCGAGATCCAGCCGCCGGCGTCGCCGTCCCCCAACGGCGTGCCCCGGTCCGCGTGGGCCCGGGCCCGCCGCCGGGTGTCGCGCTGGCACCGCCCCTACATCACCCTCCTGCTGCTGCTCGACTTCGCGGCCGCCGCGGTCGCCAGCCTGATCGCCATCGAGACGTTCGACCAGTCCCGGGCGGGCTTCTACAACGCCGAGCAGGATCCGACGTGGTTCCACACGGTGGCGTTCGTGCTGCTGCCGCTCGGCTGGGTGGTCATCCTCTGGGCCAACCGGGCCTACGACCGGCGCTACCTGGGCCTCGGGCCGGACGAGTACAAGCGGGTCATCCGGGCCGGCGTGGCCGTCACGGCGACGGTGTCCTTCCTCGCCTTCGCCACCAAGACCGACCTGTCCCGTTACACGGTCGGCACCGCCCTGCTCGCCGCGCTGCTGCTGATCCTGCTGAACCGGATGCTCTGCCGCTTCGTGCTGCACGTGGTCCGGCGCAACATCGGCCAGGCCGGCCACCGGATGGTGCTGGTCGGCACCCTGCCGGAGTGCCTGGAGGTCTACACCGCGGTCACCCGAAACCCGGCCGCCGGGCTGGTGCCGGTCGCCATCCACGTCACCGACGGCTACGCGGCCGCCAAGGGCATCGAGACCCCGGTCCCGGTGTACGCGGGCCGGGATGTCCTCGCCCTCGTCCGCGAGGTGGGCGGCGACACGATCGCGGTCTGCGGCTCGGCCAGCGCCGAACCGGGCGAGCTGCGCCGGCTGGCCTGGCAGCTGGAGGGCTCCGGCGTCGACCTGGTCGTCGCCCCGCAGCTCACCGACATCGCCGGCCCCCGGGTGCACATCCGGCCGATCGAGGGCCTGCCGCTGCTGCACGTCGAGGAGCCGACCCTGTCCGGGCCGGCGCTGCTCGCCAAGAACCTGATGGACCGGGTGGCCGCCGGGCTGGGCCTGCTGCTGCT
Organism: Micromonospora sp. NPDC047620; assembly: GCF_043205005.1. Taxonomy (NCBI): domain Bacteria; kingdom Bacillati; phylum Actinomycetota; class Actinomycetes; order Micromonosporales; family Micromonosporaceae; genus Micromonospora; species Micromonospora sp. NPDC047620. The sequence goes on from NZ_JBIDDG010000020.1 coordinate 120,488, forward strand.
GGTCCCGGTCTTCGTGGCCATCGGGATCTCGATCCGCCTCTCCGACCCCGGCCCGGTGTTCTTCCGCCAGCCCCGGGTCGGCCACGAGGGCCGCACCTTCCGGGTCTGGAAGTTCCGCACCATGTACGTGGACGCGGAGGACCGGCTGGCCAGCCTGGTCGACCAGAACGAGACCGACGGCATGCTGTTCAAGATGAAGCAGGACCCGCGGGTCTTCCCGGTGGGCCGCTTCCTGCGGGCCTCGTCGCTGGACGAGCTGCCCCAGCTGATCAACGTGCTCAAGGGCGAGATGTCGCTGGTCGGGCCGCGCCCGCTGCCTGCCGACGACGGCGACTTCCTCGGCGACGTGCGCCGGCGCCTGCTGGTCCGGCCGGGCATGACCGGGCTGTGGCAGGTCTCCGGCCGCTCCGACCTGTCCTGGGACGAGGCGGTCCGGCTCGACCTCTACTACGTCGACAACTGGTCGCTGGCGTACGACCTGAGCATCCTGTGGCGCACGGTCGGGGTGGTGCTCGCCCGCAAGGGCGCGTACTGACCCCTTGGCGAGCGGGCCGACAGGGGCCAGGATCGCTGCGTGGGTGGCAACCTCTCGGCCGTCTTCGGCGTCGTCTCGCTGGTCACCGCGCTGGCCGCGGCCCTGTTCGCGGTGGTCCGGCTGCGCGGGCGGCGGGGCATCGCCACGGCCACCCAGCGGGCCACCTACGAGGTGTTGCACACCGCCGGGCTGGCCGCCGAGCCGCTGCGCGCCGGCCTGGGCGCGGCCAACGCGGCGAAGGCCGTACGCCACCTGCGGGCCCTGGTGGGGGCGGCCGGGCTGGCGCTGACGGACCGGGACACGCTGCTCGCCCTGGACGGGCGGGGCGGGCACCACGACGACCAACTGGTCGCGGCGGCCCGGCGGGCCGTGGCGACGGGCCGCTCGACCGTGCTCGGCGACTCGGAGCTGCACTGCGACCGGGTGGACTGCCCGGTGCGCGGCGCGGTGGTCGCCCCGCTGACCGGCGCCGACGGGCGCACGGTCGGCGCGCTGGTCGCGGTCGCCGGCGGCCAGCCGGAGCCCGGCCTGGTGCAGGCCACCCTGGAGACGGCGCACTGGGCCGGCAACCAGCTCGCCCTGGCCGAGCTGGACTCCTCCCGGGAGCGGCTGGCCCGCGCCGAGGTGCGCGCCCTGCGCGCCCAGATCAGCCCGCACTTCATCTACAACGCGCTGACCGCGATCGGCTCGTTCGTGCGCACTGACCCCGACCGGGCCCGGGAGCTGATCCTGGAGTTCGCCGAGTTCACCCGGTACTCGTTCCGGGCGCACGGCGAGTTCACCACGCTGGCCGAGGAGCTGCGCTCGATCGACCGCTACCTGACCATCGAGCGGGCCCGGTTCGGCGACCGACTTCAGGTGCGCCTCCAGATCGCCCCCGAGGTGCTGCCCGTTACCCTGCCGTTCCTGTGCCTGCAACCGCTGGTCGAGAACGCCGTCCGGCACGGGTTGTCCCGCAAGCCGGGCACGGGCATGGTGAGCATCGAGGCCCGGGACGCGGGCACGGAATGTCACATAACGGTGGAGGACGACGGAGTGGGGATGGATCCGACCGCGCTGACCGCCGGCATCGCCGAGCTGGCCGGCGCCACCGGGGACCCGGGCGACGACCCGGGCCAGCACGTCGGCCTCTCCAATGTCGACGAGCGGCTCCGCTCGGTCTTCGGGGACGGCTTCGGCCTCGTCGTCGAGACGGGCCTCGGTTCCGGTACGAAGGTGAGCATGCGGGTGCCGAAGTTCCACCCCGGCGTACGGGCGGGCTCGTGACCGACCGGACCGGCGGGGTGAACCCGTCCGGTTTCCTCCGGGTGCTGGCGGTCGACGACGAGCCGCCGGCGCTGGACGAGCTGGCGTACCACCTGCGGGCCGACCCCCGGGTGGCCCGGCTGCACACGGCGGGGGACGCCACCGAGGCGCTGCGGGTGCTCCGCGACGGCGACGTGGACGTGGTCTTCCTCGACATCCGGATGCCCGGGCTGGACGGTATGGAGCTGGCCCGGGTGCTGCGCCGCTTCGCCCGCCCACCGGCGATCGTCTTCGTCACCGCGTACGACGACGGGGCGGTGGACGCGTTCGACCTGGGCGCCACCGACTACGTCCGCAAGCCGGTACGCGCCGAGCGCCTCGCCGAGTCGCTGCGCCGGGTCATCGGCTCCCGGGTGGTCCCGTCGCACCCGGCGGCCCTGGCCCGGGCGGAGGAGGATCCGACCATTCCGATCGAGCTGGCCGGCACCACCCGGATGCTGCCCCGCTCGGCGGTGCGCTGGGTGGAGGCGCAGGGCGACTACGCCCGGCTGCACACCGCCGACGGCTCGCACCTGGTCCGGGTGTCGCTGGCGACCCTGGCCGAGCGCTGGGCGGATGCCGGGTTCGTCCGGATCCACCGGTCGTACCTGGTGCAACTCAAGCTGATCGCCGAGCTGCGGCTGGTCAACTCCGGCTACGTCGTGGTGGTCGACTCGGCCGAGCTGCCCGTCAGCCGCCGGCACACCCGCGAGCTGAAGGACAAGCTGGTCCGCGCGGCTAAGCAGGACTGGAACCGCTGACCCGCCCCGGCGCCGGGGCGCCGCTGTGACGCATCGCTGTGGCTCCCTCCGGCCGCGCTCCTGGGGCAATCGCCACCGGCCGCTGTCGAGCTGCCCCATCCATGGGACCGGGCGGGACGCCACTGGGCCGGTCTCAACGTGGGGCAGCTCGACAGCGCACCTGTTCCGGCCCGTCCCGCCGGGGCTCCGGGTCGATCTGGTCCCGAAATCATCTCGCCGCACGGGAATAGGACCGACTCGACGTACGCTGTACGGTACTCCGTACGAGACATGGAGGCCGCCTTGTTCGACGCCGCGACCGACTTCGACCGCCAGCTCGACCGCCTGGTGGAGCTGGGCTACCCGGCCCTGGCCGAACTGACCGAGGACGCCTTCCGTGCCCTCGTCGCCCCGCTGCGCGCGGCGGCCGTCGCCGGGGCGGCCGGCCTGCCCGCGCCGACCGAGGGGCGCGTGCCGTTCCTGCTGGTGATCACCCGCGACCTGGTGCCGGTGGAGGCGCGCGTCGCGCTGACCACCCTGGCCGGCAAGCGGAAGCCGGGCATCGTCGACCGGCACTACGCCGAGGGTGACCTGCCGAAGTTCGACCCGATCAAGGAACTGGAGGTGCCGGCCGGGCCGGCGTACCTCCTCTTCGACGTCGACCGGGGCGAGGAGACGCTGAACCTGGCGCCCGCCGCCGCGATGGAGGTGATCACCGGCCAGGACCGGCTGCCGCTCTCCATCGACGAGGGGCTCGCCTTCGTCACCCTGCACCCGGAGGCGCTGGCGAAGAACAAGTGCTTCTCGCTGGTCGGCTCCCGCTGCGGCGACAAGCGGGTGCCGGCGATCTGGATCAGCCAGGGCGCGCCGAAGCTCGGCTGGTGCTGGTACGGCAACCCGCACACCTGGCTCGGCTCCGCCGCCGCCCGCCCGGAGCGGATCGGCCTGGAGTGAGCGTCGCGGGGGGGGGGGCGGGGGGGGGGCCCCCCCCCCCCCCCCCCCCGCCCCCGGGGGGGGCCGGGGGGGGCGGCACCCGGGGCGCCGGGCGGCCGCGGGGCCGCCCGCGGG
>NZ_JBIDDG010000021.1:0-63714 GCF_043205005.1 Micromonospora sp. NPDC047620
GTGTGGCCCGCCGTGCCCGGCGCAGGGATCAAGCCTGACCGCCCGGAGCCGGGCACGGCGGGCCACACCCCCACACCCCACCACCACGCACCGCAAGACAAAGGCAGGAGGAGAGAAGAACTCAGACCCCGAGATACCGAAGCACCGCGAGCACCCGTCGGCTGTAACCCCCCGCCCGCGACAGCTCCAGCTTGTCGAAGATCGTGTTGATGTGCTTCTCCACCGCGCTCTGCGACACGTGCAGTCGCCCGGCGATCGTGGCGTTGGTGTGGCCCTGCGCCATGTGGTGCAGCACGTCCCGTTCGCGCGGTGTCAGCCGCGCCAGCGGGTCGGTGCGGTCGGCGCCGGCCAGGACCTGCCGCACCACCTCGGGGTCCAACGCCGTCGCGCCCTCGGCCACCCGGTCCAGGGCGTCGAGGAAGTCGTCCACCTGGGCGACCCGGTCCTTGAGCACGTAGCCGACGCCCTCGGGGCGGTCGGCGAGCAGCCGGGTGGCGTACCGCTTCTCGACGTACTGGGAGAGGACCAGGACTCCGGTGCCGGGCCAGCGCCGCCGGATCTCCAGGGCGGCCCGCAGCCCGTCGTCGGTGTGGGTGGGCGGCATCCGTACGTCGGTGACGACGACGTCGGGCCGGTGCCGGGCGACGGCGGCGACCACGTCGTCGGCGGTGGCGACGGCGGCGGCGACCTCGTGGCCCTCCTCGGTCAGCAGCCGGGCCAGGCCCTCACGCAGCAGCGTGGAGTCCTCGGCGAGCACTATCCGCACGGCAGCTCCACCGACACCGTGGTGGGCCCGCCGGCCGGGCTGTCGACCCGCAGCCGCCCGTCCTGCGCCGCGACCCGTCGCGCCAGGCCGGACAGCCCGCGCCCGGCGGGGTCGGCCCCGCCGACGCCGTCGTCGTGCACCGTCATCCGGACGAACTCCTTCCCGGCCCCGATCTCGACGGTGATCAGGGTAGCGGCGGCGTGCTTCGCCGCGTTGGTCAGCGCCTCGCACGCGACGAAGTACAGCACGGTCTCGACCTGCCGCTGCGGGCGTACCGGCAGGTCGCAGCGGACGCGGACGGGAACGTCGGAGCGCTGTGCGACCATCTCCAGCACCTGACCGAGGTCGGCGTCGTCGAGCGCGGACGGGTACACCCGCCAGGCCACCTCGCGCAGCTCCGCGACGGCCTGCTGCGCGTCGGCGTGGGCCTGGGCGAGCAGCGCGGCGGTGCGCTCGGCGTCCCGGCTGCGGCGGGCCCGGCCGAGCAGCATGCCGAGGGCGACCAGGCGCTGCTGGAGACCGTCGTGCAGGTCCCGCTCGATGCGCTGCCGTTCGGCGTCCACGGCGGCGATGACGCCGGCGCGGCTGGCGGCCAACTCCCGGACCCGGTTCTCCAGCAGGGTGCGGGCGTTCGGGCCGAGCAGGCGCCGGGCGAGCCGGACGTCCAGCGCGGCCACGCTCACCACGGCCTGCACGTTGACCAGGAGCAGCGCCGCGCCGACGACGGCCTGCAGCAGCGCGTCGGTCACGCCGAGGTCGCCGCGGAACACGGCCCGCACCACGATCGACGCCAGCACCACGCCGACGGCCAGTACCCCGTACGCGAGCAGGCCGAGCGCCCCGGGCAGCAGGCGGGCGGCCAGGTAGCCGACCTCCCGCCGGCCTGCCGCCCCGGGCGGAACCTCGACACCGTGGAACCGGGCCAGCCGGTCCCGCTCGTACCGCGCCAGCGTCGCGGCGTACCGGCGGATCGCGGTGCGGACGCGGCGGCGGGCCGGCGGCACGGCCGCGGCGCCGGCCACGGCGACGGCCGCGCCGAGGAGCAACAGCGCCTCGGCGGCGGCCGTGAGGATCCCGAGGGCGACCCCGAGGGGGATCCGGGTCGGGCGTGGCGTCACCGACCGGGGCGCCTCCACCGGCTCAGCGCACCCCGTCGCGGTCCCACGGGGCGGGCTGCCCCTCGGAGTGGGCGCTGCGGTAGATGGTGCCCCGCCCGGCCGGGTCGGGCGCGTGGTGCAGTGGGGCGGGTCCGGGGGTCGGCTCCGGCTCGACGGCCGCTGCCGCGCCCCGCCGGGCGCGGATCACCCGGGAGACCACAAACCAGCCGACGGCCGCCACGCTGGCGACGATGACCACGTTCTGGAGCACGCCGACGTACCCCTCGACCAGGTGCCAGTTGTCGCCGAGCAGGTAGCCGGCCATCACGAAGGTGGTGTTCCAGATCAGGCTGCCGAGGGTCGTGTAGACCGCGAACGTCCACACGGGCATGCGCTCCACGCCGGCCGGGATGGAGATCAGGCTACGGAAGATCGGGATCATCCGGCCGAAGAAGACGGCCTTGACCCCGTGTCGCAGGAACCACGCCTCGGTGCGGTCCACGTCGCTGAGCTTGACCAGCGGCAGCCGCTCCGCGATCGCCCGGATCCGCTCCCGACCGAGCGCGGCGCCGATGTAGTACAGCGCGAGGGCGCCGAGCAGCGAACCGAGGGTGGTCCAGAAGATCGCGCTGACCACACTCATCCGCCCCTGACCGGCGACGAAGCCGGCGAGCGGCAGGATCACCTCGCTGGGGATCGGCGGGAAGAGGTTCTCCAGGGCGACGGCCAGGCCCGCGCCGGGACCGCCGAGCCGTTCCACCAGGCCGGTGACGTAGCCGACGAGGCCGTCCTCCGGTGGTGCGGCCTCCCCCGTGGCGGTTCCGGTGGCGAGCAGGGCGTGCGCGGTACGAATCATGGCCCCCACGCTACGAACTCATCCTGAGAGCCGACCATGGGGCCGGCCGCCCGGTTCCGTCGGGCGACCGCACCGGGCGGGGTGCGGAAAACCGCAGGGGCCGCACCCCGCGGACCCCGGCGGTGGCCGCCGTCCTAGCCGGCCGCCCGTGCCGCGACCGCGCGGGCGGTCCGGCGGTGCGCGGCGGCCTCGTCGGGACGGCTCAGCGCGGCGGCGAGGTCGCCGAGGTGGTGGGCCACCGGGCCGAGGGTGAGGATGCCGCTGCCGGCTCCGGCCAGCTCGTCGGCGGCCGGCGCCAGTTCGGCGTACGCCCACCGCATCGTCGCGCCGTCGCCGAGGGCGAGGGCGGCGCGGGCGGCGAGGCAGAGCCGGGCCTCGCGGAGCAGGTCGTGCGGTGACTCCGGGAGAGCGTGCAGCGCGGCGGCGGCCTCGCCCCGGTGGCCGGTGGAGAGCAGCACCAGGGGCCGGGCCCAGGGCTCGTACGGCCCGAAGTCCCCGTCCGCCCAGTCGTGCCGCCCCGGCCCGCTGGCTCCCCGCTCCCCCGGTGCGGGTGACAGGCGCAGGCACAGCAGCGCGAGGGCGAGCAGGCCGTGTTCCATGCCGGGCATCCCGCTGCCGGTGAGCGTGGACTGCGCGGCCCGGTACGCGGCCTCCGCCCCTTCCGGGTCGCCGCCGACCGCCAGCCGCAGGGCGGCGTACCACCGGGTGAAGACGCCCACCAGCGGCAGGTCGTACCGCTCGGCGAGGCGGTCCGCGGCGTCGGCGTGCGCGTCCGCGACCGTGAGGTCGGCGAGGGCGCAGTGCGCCTGCAGGAGGACGAGGTGGCCGAGGACCTCGAAGCTCACCAGCTCGTGCCGGGCGGCCAGGTCGACCAGTTCGGCGCCGATGCGGGCGCGCTCGGCGGCGAGACCGGCCCGGCCGAAGGAGTGCAGGAAGCGGGCGTTGAGCGCGTGCGCGAGCAGCGCCGGGTGCGACAGCTGCCGGGCGATGGCCTCCGCCTCGCACGCCGCCCGGTGACCCCGGTCGGTGGTCGTGCCGCGCAACTCCAGGGCGAGGGTGCTCAGCAGCCGGCTGCGCCGTTCCGGCTCGTCGTCGCCGAGCGCGGCCAGCGTGCGCTCGGCGGCCCGGGCGACCTGGCGGGAGAGGTGCTCGTCGTCGTTGCGGGTCCAGATCGCCGGGACGTCAAACGCGGTCAGCACGCTCGTGGCCAGGCCCGGATCGTCGAGCCCGACGGCCGTGGTGATCGCCGCCGACCGGAGCCGCCGCGCCTCGTCGAGGTGGCCGGTGACGGCGAGCGCCCGGCCCAGTCCCATGGCCGCGTCCAGCCGCCCGCGTACGTCGTCGCCGCCCGCACGGTCGTGGGCGGCGACCGCTTGCCGCCACAGGCGGGCCGCCTCGTGCGGGTGGAAGCGGCGTTCGGCCTGCTCTGCCGCCGCCCGGGCGTAGCGCGCGGCGCGGGGCGCGGTGGCGCGGCTCGCCGCGCGGGCGAAGTGGTGGGCGAGGGCGGCGACGTCGTGCGGGTACAGCCGCTCGATGGCGTCCCCGGCGGCGGCGTGCCAGCGGGCCCGGCGCGGCGCGGACAGGTCGCCGTAGAGCGTGTCCCGCACCAGGATGTGGGTGAACCGCAGCCGCCCGTCGGCGTCGTGCTCGCCGAGGAAGCCGGCCGCCACAGCGCGGTCCAGGGCGTCCAGCACCGGCGCGGGGTCGCCGGCCAGCGCGGCCAGCACGTCCGGGTCGACGTCGCGGCCGAGCACCGCCGCCTGCCGCAGCACGGTCTGCGCCGCGTCCGGCAACCGGGCCAGGCGGTGCCGGATCACGTCCCGCACCCCCGCCGGGACCTGGTGCAGCGCCGACTCGCCCTCGGCCGCGAGCAGCCGCGCCAGTTCCCGGACGAAGAACGGGTTCCCGCCGCTGCGACGGTGGATCAGGCGTACCACCGCGGCGTCCAGCGCGTGTCCGGCGATGGCGCGGGCCAGGTCGCCCGTCGCCGGCTCGGGCAGGCCGCCGAGGTAGACCCGGACCGGTTCGGCGCGAGCCACGCGGGCCAGCGCGGCGGTCAACTCCGGGGTGATCTCGGCGGCGCGGTACGTCCCCACGACCAGTAGCGGGCCGGCGACCGGGTCCGGCTCGCCGACCAGGGCGGTCAGCAGGTCCAGGGTGTCGGCGTCGGCGCGGTGCAGGTCGTCGACGACCAGCAGCACCGGCGCCCGGCCGGCCGCCGCCGACACCACGGCGGCGGTGGCGCGGTGTACCCGGAACCGGGCCGCCGCCGGGTCCTCGCCGGGGCCGATGGCGTACGGACCCGGGCCGGTGCCGTACGGACCCGGGCCGGTGGCGTGCGACCCCGCGTCGACAACATGCCACCCCGGGTCGGGGCCGCCGGGGGACGGCGCCTCCCGCCGGCCGGTGGCGTGCGGCGCCGGGTCGGGGGCCCCGGTGAGCGCGTCGGTGATCTGGGTCCACGGCCAGGCGGCGGGAGCGCCCTCGTATTCGGGGCTGTGGCCCCACGCCGTCGTCCAGCCGCCGGCGGCCAACTCCCGGGCGAGCGCGTCGGCCAGGGCCGTCTTGCCCGCGCCCGCCTCGCCCGAGACGAGGGCCAGCGCGGGGACGCCGCCCCGGGCGACGTGACCGGCGGCCTGCCGCAGGAGGGTCAACTCCTCGTCACGGCCGACGAACGGGCGGCGGTCGTCGCGGTCCCGGGCGCCGGTGGGCGCGGTCCCGCGCGGCGCCGCCGGGCGGTCGCGTCCCTGCTCGGTGCCGCCGCCAGCGGGCGGCACGGCGTCGGCCCGCGCCGGCGGGGGCGCTTCGGGCGGGATGAGTTCCGGCGCCTGGGCGAGGATGTCGGCCTCCAGTTGCCGCAGCCGGGGGCCCGGGTCGACGCCGAGTTCCGCCACCAGGGTGTCGCGGGCCCGCCGCAGCGCGGCCAGTGCCTCGCCCTGGCGACCCGACCGGTACAGGGCCGTGGCCAGCAACTGCCAGGCGTCCTCCCGCAGCGGGTGACCGGTGGCGTGGGCCCGCAGCCCGGTGGCCGCCTCGGCGGCCCGGCCCAGGGCCAGCAGCGCCTCGGCCCGCCGCTCGACGGCCAGCATCCGCAGCTCGTCGAGCCGGTCGATCTCGGCACGGGCCCAGGGCTGTCCGGCGAACTCGGCGTACGCGGGGCCGCGCCACAGGGCGAGCGCGCCGTCCAGGCAGGCCAGCGCCGGGCCGGGCCCGCCCGCCGCCAGCAGCTCGCCCGCCTCGGCGACCGCCGCCTCGAACCGCCAGGAGTCCACCGCGTCGGGCGCGGCACGCAGCGCGTACCCGGGCGGATGGGTCACCAACAGCCGGGCCGGCTGCCGGGGTGGCCGGCCCGGTTCCAGCGCCCGGCGCAGGTCGGCGACGAACGTCCGGATCGCCCCCACCGCGCCGTCCGAGGGCTCCTCCCACAGGTCACCGACGAGCCGGTCGACCGGCACGACCCGGCCCCGGGCGACGAGCAGGCGGGCCAGCACCGCCCGCTGGCGGGGGCCCTTCAGCGCGACGGGACCGAGGTCGTTCACCGCCTCCACCGGCCCCAGCACGCCGAAGGCCACCGCGGGTGCCGTCGACTGCCTGGTCATGGCACCAATCTAGGCACGCCCGACCGCCGGCTCTCCCACGGCCGGGTCCGCGCGCCACTCACCCGTTGCTGACCGGTCGCTGACCGGCCCCGGGCAGGCTCGACGCCGGACGACGTGGTCCCCGCAGACCACCGCTCCCGCCACCTCACCGGTACCACAGGAAGGAACACCGTGAACCCGACCATCAGGGGATTCGACTACCGGCGCGTCACCGTCGCCGACGGCGTCACGCTCACCGCGGCCGTCGCCGGCTCCGGCAGCCCGGTCGTGCTGCTGCACGGCTTCCCACAGACCCACCTCATGTGGCGGCACGTCGCCGCCGACCTCGCCGCCGACCACACCGTGATCTGCCCGGACCTGCGCGGCTACGGCGACAGCGACAAGCCCGCCGACCCCGACGGCACCGCGTACGCGAAGCGGACCATGGCCGCCGACGTCGTCGCGCTGGCCCGCGCGCTGGGGCACGACCGCTTCGCCCTGGCCGGGCACGACCGGGGCGCGCTGGTCGCCGTCCGCGCCGGCCTCGACCATCCGCGGGCGGTCACCCACCTCGCCGCGCTCGACGTGCTGCCGACCCTCGACATGTGGGACGTCCTGCACGGCACGACCGCCGCCGTCGGCTTCCACCTCTACCTGATGGCCCAGCCGCCCGGCCTGCCCGAACAGCTCATCGGTGCCAGCCCGGACGTCTTCTTCGGCCATTTCCTCGACGCCTGGACCCGGGACCCGGACGCCCTGCCCGCCGACGTGCGGGCCGCGTACCTGCGGGCGTCCCGGGAGGCCGTCACCTCGATCGTCGCCGACTACCGCGCCTCGGCCGGCGTCGACGTCGAGCACGACCGGGCCGACCGCGCGGCCGGCAACAGGCTGCGCATGCCGGTGACGGTGCTGCAGCAGGACTGGGGCGCGGCCCTCGGCTACGACGCGGCCGGGCTGTGGCGGGCGTGGGCACCGGACCTGGAGCACCGCACCGTCTCCTGCGGCCACTTCATGGCCGAGGAGTCGCCCGCCGAGGTCGTCAAGGCCCTGCGCGCCCTCCTGGTCAGGTGACCGGCCGGTGGCCGTACCGGGTTGGGGCGGCCCGGTGACCCAGCGCACCGACGGCCGGCCCGGGGTCCGTGGTCCGGGGGTCGGCTGAGCGGGGCGTCGGGATCGGCTGGGCGCGGCTCAGTCGTCGTCCTCGTCGTCGCCCGGCGACCCGGTGTCCACCCGGTCGAGCAGGGCATCGAGGCGGGCCGCCGTGTCGGGCGTGAGCCGCTGCTCCTCGACCGCCTCGGCGATCCACTCCCGCAGGTCCTCGACCCGCTTCGGCCGGTCCTTCGGCTTGCCGCGGCTCAGGTCGGCGAGCTTGTCCCGCAGCTGCTCGACCGTCTTCCGGTCGATCTCGCCCCGGGCCTGTGCCTGCACGAGCGCGGCGGCGAACTCGGCCGCGAGCTGGCGCATGCCGATCGGGGCCGACTGGGCGGTCGACGGCGGGGCGGAGGGGGTGGCCTCCGGCGTCGGCGACGTGGTGCTCGGCTCCTCGGCCGGCGTGACCGTGGACGGGGCGGCGGTCGGCGGTGGATTTCCGTTGTCGTCGAGGGCGAGCACCCCGACGAGCCCGACGAGCAGCGCGACGCCGGCGGCGACCAGCACCGCGATCGGCCGGCTCCCCCGGGCCCGCGAGCCGGTGGCGGGGACGGGACGCGGGCCGGCAGCCACGGGTCGGCCCGCCGGCACGCCGGCCCAGCCGCCCGCCGCCGGCACGCCGGCCCGGCCGGCAGTCACCAGGGACCCCGGCCGGCCGGTGGAGGCTGCCGAGGTGGGTAGCGAGCGGTCGACCAGCGTGGGCGGGTGTGCCGGCGGGACCGCGCCCGCCGCCGGGGCGGGCAGGGCCGGCAGGACCGCGGTGTGCGGGTCGGCGGGCGCCGCGCCGGCGAAGCGGGCGGCGAGCTGGGCCGAGGTGGGCCGGCGGGCCGGGTCGGCGGCGAGGCAGGCCAGGGTCAGGTCGGCGACGTCGGCGGGCAGGCCGGGGATCCGCAGGGGCGGCACGGGCGTGTGCCCGGCGTGCAGCTCCAGCGCGTCCTCCCAGGTCTGCACGGGCAGCGGGGCCCGGCCGGTGAGGGTGCGGTAGAGCAGCGCGCCGAGGGCGTAGACGTCGCTGGCCGGGTTCGGCGGGCCGGGCCGCATCCGCTCCGGCGCGAAGTAGGCGGGCGTGCCCATCAGCAGCTCGCCGGTCTGCCCGGCCAGCGGGTGGTCCGGGCCGGCGAGCGCGGCGATGCCGAAGTCGAGCACCTTGGCGCCGGTCTCGGTGAGCATGACGTTGCCCGGTTTGATGTCGCGGTGCACCACGCCGATGCGGTGGGCGGCGGCGAGCGCGGCGGCGACCTGACCGGCCAGCCGGACGGCGTCCGGCCAGGCGAGCGGGCCGTCGGCGAGCCGGTCGGCGAGGTTTCGCCCCTCCACCAACTCCATCACCAGGTACGGCACGACCGCGCCGCCGGCCAGGCTCGCCTCGCCGTAGTCGTACACCTGGGTCACGTGGGGGTGGGTGAGCCGCGCGGCGGCGCGGGCCTCGCGCTGGATGGTGGCCCGCAGCTGCGGGTCGGTGCCGAACTCCCCGGCGAGGGCCTTGACCGCGACGGGGCGGTGCAGCACCTCGTCGTCGGCGCGCCACACCTCGGACATCCCGCCGAGGCCGATGCGCTCGCGCAGGACGTACCGGTCGTGCAACCGAAGGGTGGGCGAGAACGGCGACATAGCCGTTCAGTCTGCCTGGCCCGCCGGGGCGGCCACCACCCGCCATGCCCGGTTACACGCCGGCCGTCCCGATGGTGCCGCGGCGACCGGCCGCTCGGGTGGCGCACACCACCCGGGCGGCCGGCGGCGGGTCAGGAGCAGCGCTGCGGCGCGGGCAGCGACGGCGGCTGGATCCGGTCGGCGAGCCGGCGCAGGGCGCCGGCGGCGGCCAGCCGGGTGGGGGCGAGCCGCGCGGTGCGGGGGCGCTCCGCGCGGACCGGTGCGTCCGGCCGGGCGGAGTTGACGTGTCGGGTCACCGCGTCGATGGCGACGACGAAGCCGGTGGGCTGTTCCATGGTCAGCTCCTCGGAACGGGTTCGGTGGAGGTCCGGACGACGAGTGCGGTGGGCAGCAGGACGTGGCCGTCCGCCGAGTCGGCAGGCGGGTCGAGCAGCAGCCGGGCGGCGATGCGCCCCTTCTCCTCGGCGGGTTGCCGCACGGTGGTGAGGCCCGCCGCGGCGGCCTCGGCGATGTCGTCGAAGCCGGTGACCGAGACCGGTGGCGAGCCGGCCTCGGCGAGCGCGTCGAGGACGCCGAGGGCGAGCACGTCCGAGCCGGCCAGCACCGCCGTGGGCGGCTGCGGCGCGGCGAGCGCGGCGGCGACGGCCGCGGCGCCCGCCGACCGGCTGTTGCCGGTGGCGGCGAGCAGGGTCAGCTCGGACCAGGCGACGCCGACCTCGGCGAAGGCGTCGGCGAACCCGGCGAGCCGCGCCCGGGTGGTGGGGTGCGCGACGTCGGCCACGTCGGGGAGCCGCACCTCGCCCGGGGCCGCGCCGGGCCGGACGGCGTCGCCGAGCAGGGCGACGCGGCGGTGCCCGAGCCCGGCCACGTGCGCGGCGACCGCGCGGGCGGCGGCGCGCTCGTCGATGCCGACGTAGCGGTCGTCGGGGCCCGCGCCGTCGCGGGGCGCGGTGGTGACAACGGGCAAGCCCCGGTCGCGGAGCACGTCGACGATCCAGCCCTCGTCGCCGACGCAGTAGACGCAGAAGCCGTCGACGGCGGCGTTCTCCACTGCCCGCCGCGCGGCCGCCTCGTCGGCGGGCAGGGGCACGAGCAGCAGGCTGGTGCCGTGCCGCTCGGCCGCCTCGGCGACGCCGGCCAGGAAGCGGACCGCGAAGGGGTCGGTGAAGACGTACGACAGTTGGGACTCGAAGAGCACCCCGACGGCGCCGACCCAGCCGCGCCGCAGCGACCGGGCTGTGGGGTTGGGGCCGGGGTAGCCGAGCTGCCGTGCGGTGTCGAGGATCCGCTGGCGCAGCGCGGCGGAGAGCTGGTCGGGGCGGCTGTAGGCGTTGGAGACGGTGCTGCGGGACACGCCGACGGCGTCCGCGACGGCCTGCAGGGTCGGCTTCATCGCGTGCTCGCTTCTCTGTATCGATTCAGTCTGGATCGATACAGAGACTAGTGCCGACGGGCGGCGGCGTCAATGCGACGCAGCGATCGGCGGCGTCGACACGCCGCGACGGGCGGAGAGGAGAACGCCCCGCCCGGTCAGGCCGGGCGGGGCGGCGTCGAGGCAGCGGCGGTCAGGGCTTGCGGGCGACCGCGCCGTACATGCTGACCTCGGCCGCGGTGGGCCGGGGCAGCGGGGCGCCCTCGGCGTGCCACTCGGCGACCGAGGTGACCCCGGGCTCCACCACCTCGAGCCCGTCGAAGAACCGGGTGAACTCCGCCAGGCTCCGCAGACTGATCACGCCGTGCGGGCCGTCGCCCCGGCCGGCGGCCTTCGCCTCCCGCGCGACCTCCGGGGGCAGGTAATCGTAGGTGGCGTGGGAGGCCGCCAGGTAGCTGCCGGACGGCAGCGCCTCGAGCAGCCGGGCGACCACGGCGTACGGGTCGTCGCCGTCGGGCACGAAGTGCAGGATCGCCACCAGCATCAGCGCCACCGGCCGGGACAGGTCGATGGTGCGCAGCAGGTCGGGGTGCTGGAGGATCTTCTCCGGGTCACGCAGGTCGGCGTCGATGTACGCGGTGGCACCCTGCGGCGAGCTGCTGAGCAGCGCCCGGGCGTGCGCGAGCACGATCGGATCGTTGTCGACGTAGACCACCCGCGACTCGGGGACGGTCGCCTGGGCGACCTCGTGGGTGTTGTCGGCGGTCGGGATGCCGGTGCCGATGTCGAGGAACTGCCGGATGCCCGCCTCCCGGGCCAGGTGGCGTACGGCCCGCTGGAGGAAGCGACGGTTCTCCAGGGCGGCGGTGCGGATGGTCGGGAAGGCCGCCGCCACCGCGTCGCCGGAATCCCGGTCGGCCTGGAAGTTGTCCTTGCCGCCCAGCCAGTAGTTGTACCGGCGCGCGGGGTGGGCCACCGACGTGTCGATGCGGTCGCTCGGGTGGGTGGGGCCGGTCGTCGCGCCCGGGGCGTCGGTGGTCAAGGCTGCCTCCACGACTCTGCGCCAACCGCCACCGGTGGCGTCCGTCCACTGTCGCCGGTCGGCGATCATGGTAGCCGCACCGCCGCCCCGGACAGGGCCCCGCAGCCGGTCAACCCGGATAGAGGTCGTCCAGGATCCGGCCGAGGATCTCCGGCGTACGCTCCGGTGGCTCGGCCTCGACGCAGAGTCGCTCCATCGCCACCGCGTAGTAGTCGAGGTCGTCGCGCTTGTCGAGGTAGAGCGCGCTGGTGAGCTGTTCGATGTAGACGATGTCCGGCAGGTCCTGGTCGCCGAAGCGCAGGATCGTGAAGGCGCCGCCCGCCGCGGCGTGCCCGCCGGCCGCGAACGGGATGACCTGGAGCCGGATGTGCGGCGACTTGGTCGCCTCGACGAGTGCCGCCACCTGGCCGCGCATCACCTCCCGGCCGCCGATGGGCCGGCGCAGCGCGGCCTCGTCCACCACCGCCCAGAGCAGCGGCGGGTTCTCGCGGCGCAGCAACCGCTGGCGCTGCATGCGCAGGGCGACCCGGCGCTCGATCTCGGCCGGCGCGGCCGCCCCGTGGCCGAGCAGCACCACCGCCCGGGCGTACTCCCGGGTCTGGAGCAGGCCGGGGACGAACTGGACCTCGTAGGAGCGGATGAGTGCCGCGGCGGCCTCCAGGCCGAGGTACGACTGGAACCAGCTCGGCAGCACGTCGCCGTAGCGGTGCCACCAGCCCGGGCTGTTGGCGTCCCGGGCGAGCTTGAGCAGCGCCTCGCGTTCCTCGGGCGCGGTGACGCCGTAGAGGGTGAGCAGGTCGGCGACGTCGCGCTCCTTGAAGCCGACCCGGCCCAGCTCCATCCGGCTGATCTTCGACTCGGAGGCCCGGATCTCCCAGCCGGCGCCTTCCCGCGTCACCCCGCTGGACTCGCGGAGACGACGCAACTGGGCGCCGAGCAGCATGCGCAGCACGGTGGGCCCGGTGGCCGGGCCGCCCTCGACGGGAACCATCGTCACTGCCGCCCTCCGCATGCCGGATCATGCCCGGCCGGGAGCCCCAGCCCCGGCCGACGTGTAAGCATGCCATGAACCGTGAGTGAGGAGAACTCCTAGGTAGAGGGTCCGCCAGTACCGCAGACGGGACGAGCGCTCAGCCGATGAGGTGGTCGAAGTCGCCGTCGCGGGCCCCGAGCACGAAGGCGGCGATCTCGTCCATCGTGTAGATCAGCGCGGGTCCCTCCGGGTGTCGCGAGTTGCGCAGGGCGATGCCGGCGCCGCCGGGCAGTTGGGCCAGCTCGACGCAGTTGCCGCTCGGGTTGCTCCGGCGGCTCTTCTGCCAGTTGAGCGGGGGCAACTGGTTGGCGGGAACGCCGTTCGGTGGCTGCTGCATGAGGCGTCTTTCTCTCCGCGGGCCGCCGCTGCCGGGCGGGCGGGGCTGCGGAGAGTCGCACGGCATCGACGAGAGGGGTTGGCTGCACGTGCATCTGCTCTTGCATCTGCACCGGCCAGCGAGCATGATAACCCAGGTGCGCGGTGCCCATCCGCTCACTCTGCGTCACCAACCGCTGGGCTGCCTCCAGCGACGAAAGGGCCCCGGGACGGGGCGCGACACGCCGCGCGCCGGGGCCACGGGCATCGTGGCGATGGGAGGTCTCGTGCCGGATCCGCTCACCGTCGCGTCCGGCATCTGCGCCGCGGGGGCCCTCGTCACCACCTGGCAGCTACGCAGCCGCGCGCTGCGCGCCGAGGCCGAGATCGGGCACCTCCAGGCCGAGCTGACCGCCGAGCGGCACGCCGCCAGCCACGACCCCCTCACCGGCCTGCCCAACCGCCGCGGGTTCTACCGGATCGCCGCCACGCTGCTCACCGACGCGGCCGGGCAACCGCTGATCGCCGTGGTGCTCGACCTCGACGACTTCAAGCAGATCAACGACCGCTACGGGCACGCCGCCGGCGACCAGGTGCTGATCAGCGTGGCCCAGCGGCTCGCCGCGTTCGCCGGGGACAACCTGGTGGCCCGGCTCGGCGGCGACGAGTTCGCCGGGCTGCTCACCAGCCCGACGGTGGACCGGCGATGGATCGAGCACGCCACCCGCCGGCTCTGCGAGAGCCTCGCCGCGCCGATCCCCCTCGGCGGGCTCAGCGTCCGGGTGACCGCGTCCGTCGGGCTGGCGCCGGTCACCGGGCCGGCACAGCTCACCGAGGCGCTCGACCGAGCCGACGCCGCCATGTACCGGGCCAAGAGCCTCGGGTCGGCGAGCTCGCCCCGGCAACTCGTCGACACCGCCCACCTGGCGGAGTGCTGACCGCCCCGCCGACCGGCCCGTCGGGCGTCGGTCAGCGCCGGCGGGCCAGGTCAGCCAGCGCCACGTCGGCCAGGGTGACCAGACCGTGGGGCGACACCAGCCCTCGCACGATGTCGAGCGCCTGCCGCCGGTCGGCCTCGGCGGAGGCGGCATCGAGCACCTGGCGGGACCAGTCGCCGATGTCGTCGAGGGCGCGCACGCTCAGGAACCAGGCCAGCCGGGAGGCGTCGACGTCGACCCGACCGTAGCCGGCGAAGGCGGCGGCCTGCTGCGCGGCGGTGACGGGAGCGAAGGCCAGCACACCGCCGATGAGGAACATCAGGTCGCACTCGCGCGGGGCGAGCACGGCGTCGTCCCAGTCGATCAGCCAGACCCGGCCCCGGGGCCCGAGCAGCAGGTTGCCCAGGTGCGGGTCGCCGTGGCAGACCACCGCCGGCCCGGGCCGGTCGCGCAGCTCGTCGCCGAGCCGCTCCACCCCCCGGGCCAGCGCCGCCACCGTCCCCCGTGCCCCCGACCAGATGCGGGCCAGCTCGTCCACCAGCGGATCGCCCTGGTCGCCCGACCGGGGACCGCGCAGCCGGGCGTCGACCCCGCGCGCCGCCGCCACGATCGCCGCGTGCGCGGCGCCGCCCGGAGGCAGCAGCGCGGCCAGGTCGTCGGTCACCGCCACGGCGTGCACCGCCGCCAGCAGTTCGCCGTACGCGCGCCAGTGCTCAGCCGTCATCGCGCCACCGAGCGCCCGCGCGTCGGAGACCCACGGCACCAGGGACAGCCGGCGCCCGTCCCGGTCGCTCCACAGCCGCCCGTCCCGGGTGCGTAGCGGGACGGCGATGCCCGGCACGCCCCGCGCCCCCAGGTACGCCGACACCACCAGGCCGGCCGGACTGCCGCCGCCGCTCAGCTTGACCGCGTACCGCGTACCGTCGGCGGCCCGGGCCTGCCACAGCCGCGCGTGCCGGTCCGCACCGTGCCCCACCGCCTCGGCCCCGATGAGGTCCACCCCGAAGTCCTCGCGCGCCCACGCGCGCAGCGCCTCCGGCGCGTCGTCGGTCATCCCGACACACTGCCAGTCGCCGCACCGCCCGGCCCACCCGTTTACGGCGTCGGCAGAACGTGGTTTCGACGTGCGGTTCGGGGTCTCCACCGACGAGGGCGACGGCGACGGATGGCCAGCCATCCGGGCCAAGCTGCTGGCCGCGCAGATCCTCGTCCTCGCCACACCGATCTGGCTCGGCCAACCGTCGGCCGTGTGCAAGATGGTCCTCGAGCGCCTCGACGCCGAACTGTCCGAGACCGACACCGAGGGCCGGCTGCTCACCTACAGCAAGGTGGCCGTCGTCGGCAACGAGGACGGCGCGCACCACACCATCGGCCAGGTGCAGCAGGCCCTCAACGAGGTCGGGTTCACCTGCCCGGCGGCCGGCGCCACCTACTGGGTGGGCGAGGCACTGCACAAGGTCGACTACATCGACGCCCGGCCGAAGCCGGACACCACCGGCCGCACCACGAAGGCCCTGGCACTCAACAGCGCACACCTCGCCCGGCTGCTGGCCGAGCAGCCGTACCCGCCGCCGAATGTGAAGGGCGCCGGGGTCGGGCCCAGCCGGGAGCCGGCCTGACCGTCAGCGCCCAGCGGCCGTCGGCACCGGCTGAAGCCGAGCGGTCAGCGCCAGCCGTAGCCGGCGCGCAGGGCCTGCCCGACCCGGTCGAAGCGGGCCCGGTCCAACACCGCGCCCTCCCGACGGATGCTGTCCTCCCGCATGGTCAGCACGCGGTCCAGGCGCACCCAGCTCGACCGGTTGTCCCGGTCCCACTCGCCCGGACCGAGCGCGAGCCAGTTCCGCTGGCCGTCGCGCTCGCCCTGGCTGGAGAGCATCAGCCCGAACAGGGTCCGGCTGTGCCGGCCCACCACCAGCACGGGACGATCCTTGCCCTGGCGCGGGTCGTCCTCGTACGGCACCCAGGTCCAGACGATCTCGCCCGGGTCGGCGTGCCCGTCGAGCTCCGGCGCGTACGCCAGCACGCGGCGCTGCAGCGCGGCGACCTGGCGGCGCCGGGCGACCTGCGCCGGGGCGGGACCGGGCCGCCGGGGCGACGGGATGACACCGCCGATGCGCGCCGCGACACTCCTCAGAAGACCTGCCACGAGCGGCAGCCTATCCCGCGCCGCGCCGCCCGGCCGGGCCGGGAACAATCCGGTGGACCCAGGCCCCGGTGGTCGATCAGGATCGCCGGCATGACGGTCCCCGCCCACCAGATCCGCGCCGACTTCACCGCCGACACCGTGACCGTGTACCAGGCGTACCCGCCGGAGATCGCCCGCG
Source organism: Micromonospora sp. NPDC047620 (assembly GCF_043205005.1). Classification (NCBI taxonomy): domain Bacteria; kingdom Bacillati; phylum Actinomycetota; class Actinomycetes; order Micromonosporales; family Micromonosporaceae; genus Micromonospora; species Micromonospora sp. NPDC047620. Next base: position 16,082 of record NZ_JBIDDG010000021.1, read on the forward strand.
CGGCGCTGGCCGCCGGCCGCTTCGTGCCGCCGTTCAAGCGGGAGCGGATGACCTGGGTCAAGCCGTCGTTCCGCTGGATGATGTACCGCTGCGGCTGGGCCACGAAGCCCGGCCAGGAACGGGTGCTGGCCGTTGAGATCACCCGGTCGGGCTTCGAGTGGGCCCTGGCCCACTCGTGCCTGAGCAGCTTCGACCGCGACCGCTACCCCGACCGGGAGACCTGGTCGCGGCGGCTGCGCGCCAGCCCGGTGCGGGTCCAGTGGGACCCCGAGCGGTCGCTGCGGCTGGCCCCGCTGCCGCACCGGTCGCTCCAGGTCGGGCTGGCCGGCGAGGCGGTGCGGCGGTACGTCGACGAGTGGCTGGTCGCCCTCACCGACGCGACCCCGATGGCCCACGCGGTACGCGCGGCGCTCGACGCCGGCGACGACTCGGCCGCCGAGGCGCTGCTGCCGCCAGAGCGCCCGTATCCGCTGCCCCCGGACGTGGCCGCCGTCGTCGGCGCGACGATCTCCTGAGGATTTCGCACCGCCTCGGCGCCCTGCCCGCCGCCTGACCGTCCCTCATTCGTTACTCGGCGGCGGCTCGTGGCCGGCTGGTCGGAGCGACCGACCTTCACCGGATCGTCAGGCGGCGTCAACGCCTGGTACGCGCAGCGCGGCTGGTCCGGCCCTAGGTTCGGTGATCATGAACCGATCCCCCGTCAACCACGCCGTACGCGTCGCAACCGCGCTCTCCCTTGTCGCTGCCGGCGCTGTCGCCGGAGCAGCGCTCACGACCGGCCGGCCGGCACCTGCTGCCCTCGCCGTCGCCGCCAGTGGCGTAGGCACTCCTCCCCCGGCGCTCCTCTACGGCGGGCCGGGCCGGGGTGGCGGCACGCCGGCCGAGCGCGCCTATCATGACATCCTCGACCACAGCCCGAAGGCCAAGATCCTCACCGCCGCGCACCGCGGCCAGTGGCGTGACGCCCCGGAGAACTCCCTGCCTGCGATCGCGGCTGCCTACGAGGACGGCGCTGAGATCGCCGAGATCGACGTACGGCTGACCAAGGACGGTGTCCCCGTGCTCATGCACGACACCACCGTCGACCGCACGACGAACGGAACCGGCGCCGTCGCCGACCTCACTCTCGCCCAGGTCAAGGCGCTCCGCCTGAAGCAGGGCCTCGGCGGCGCCCAGGCGGCGGTCACCGACGAGCAGGTCCCGACTCTCGCCGAGGCCATGGAGGTCGCGAAGACGCGTGGTCTCGTCAATCTCGACAAGGGCTGGCCGTTCCGCGAGGAGATCTGGAAGGTGCTCGTCGAGACCGGGACGGTCCGCAACGGGCTCTACAAGAGCGCTGCGCCGGTGGCTGAGGTCCAGCGGTTCCTGGCCGGCCACGACGGCGCGCTCTACCTGCACATGATCGGCGACGCCAATCTCGCCGACGTCGCGGCGTTCGGCGACGACCAGCCGGTCGGCTACGAGGTCAACTTCGACAGCCAGTACGACGTCGTGGCACGCAAGCCGTTCCTCGACCGGCTGGCGGCGAACAGCAGGGTCTGGCTCAACTCGATGTGGAACGGTCTGGCGGACCACTTCACCGACGAGGCCTCGCTCATCGATCCTCGTCGAGGCTGGGAGGGGCTGGTCACCAGCTTCAACGCCACCGTCATCCAGACCGACGACGTCGAGACGCTCGAGCGGTGGCTGCAGACCGGCGACGGCGACCCGCTGCCGAACGGTAGTGTCCGGGTCCAGGCCGAGGACTTCCTTCCGGGCGCGGGCGTGGGCTACCACGACCTCGACGCCGGTAACCGCGGCGGGCTGCCGATGCGCCCCGGCGAGGACGTGGACATCAGTGACGCCGACGGCAACGTGCGGCTCTCGTGGCTGCGCGGCGGCGAGTGGCTGACCTACGCCATCGAGGTGCCTCACAGCGGCAGGTACGCCGTTTCGGCACGGGTATCCTCGCCGTACTCCCCGGCCGGCACGTACACGCTGTCGTTCGACGGAGGCCCGGAGAGCGAGCGGGTGGCGGTCCTGAACACCACGAGCCACAACAAGCAGGTGCTCCAGCCCAGTGGCGTCGTCCGGGAACTCGCGGCCGGTCGCCACACCGTGCGGGTGAGCCTGCCGGCCGACGCCTACCAGAACTGGAACCTCGACTACCTCCAGTTCGACCCGGTCCGTCCCTGAGGCGGCGGGTGACGTGCGCCGCGCGGAGGGCTGTGGCGAAGGTTGACCAGCCCGCCCTCCGCCAGCACGCGTCGCGGGCATGATGGACGAATGATCGAACTGCCGCGGGATCTGCCGGTCGTGGAGCGCAACGCGGTGCGGGTGGTGGTGCTCGACGCCGACGACCGGGTGCTGCTGTTCCACACCCGCGACCCGGACCACCCCCGCCTCGGCACGTGGTGGGAGTTGCCCGGCGGCGGCGCAGACCCCGGTGAGACGTACCTGGACACGGCGGTGCGGGAACTGCGCGAGGAGACCGGGATCGTCGCCACCGCCGCGCAGATCGGCCCGCCGACGTGGCGACGGCGGGCCAGCTTCGTGCACCGGCAGCGGCGGCACCTCCAGGACGAGGTGGTCGTCCCGGTCCGGCTCGCCGGACCCGGGCCGGACGTGGACGAGGCACACCGGCTCGACTACGAGCGGGAGGACTACTTCGGCTTCCGCTGGTGGCCGGTGCCGGAGGTGGTGGCGAGCCGGCAGCGGTTCTACCCGGGCCGGCTGCCGGAGTTGCTGACCCCGTTCCTGGGCGGCGAGGAGATCGAGGAGCCGTTCGAGCTGTGGTCTTGAGCCGGGCCCACGCCGCGCCGTGACGCGGGCGGGGCCACCGGGCGCGGACCACCGTCGGGTGGTGACGGCGGCGTCGGGAGCGGGCACAGTGGAGCGGTGACGATCGACATCCGCACCCCCCTGGCCCGGTACGCCGACCGCCTGCACGCCGTGATCGGCGACGGGCACCACGTCGCCTCCCCGCTCGGCGCGTGGCTGCTGCTGGCGCTCGCCGCGCCGGCGACCACCGACGCGACCCGCGCGGCGCTGGAGGAGGCCCTCGGCACGGACGCGAAGACGGCCGCCGAGGCGGCCCGCGCCCTGCTTGAGGCGCCGCACCCGCTGGTGCCGTCGGCGACCGCGTTCTGGCAACGACCGGGGTCCGGAACCGCCGGGCTCGACGGGTGGCGGGCGACGCTGCCCGGACCGACCGCCACCGGGCCGCTGCCGGAGCAGGCCGGGCTCGACGCGTGGGCCCGCGAGAACACGTTCGACCTCATCGAGTCGTTCCCGCTGACGGTCACGCCGGAGGTGCTGCTGATCCTGGCAAGCGCCCTGGCCACCCGGGTGTCCTGGGCGGACCCGTTCGAGGTGGCGCCCGCCGACGCCCTCGGGCCGGGCAGTGCCTGGGCCGGCCGGCTGGGCCGGGCGCTGCGCACCCCGGAGTACGGCCACCGGTGCTGGATCGCGGACACCGCGCGGGCCGGCACCGTCGCCGTGCACGCCGCCGCTGCCCGGCCGGCACGGACCGCCGACCGCGTGGCCGGGCTGCTGGTGATCTCGGTCGCCGCCGCCTCCGACGTGCCCGCCGGGGACGTCCTCGCCGCCGCCCACGAGGTTGCGGCGGTCGCCGCCGCCACGCCGGAGGACCACCCGCCGGCGTCCCGGCGTTCCCTGTACGACCTTCCGCTGGGCGACACTCCGCTGTGGACGCTGCGGGAGGAGCCGACCCACACGTTCGCGCCGGGCGGCCGGGAGGAGCGGGCGACGGCGGTGCTACCCTGCTGGTCGGCGGAGAGCCGGCACGGGCTGACGGCACCCGAGCTGGGCTTTCCCGCCGTCGCGCGGGTGTTCGGCGAGCTGCTGGGCGATGCGGGGCTGAGGTTCGAGGTGGCGCAGGCCGCGATGGCCCGCTACGGCCGGTACGGCTTCGAGGCGGCCGCGGTCACCGGCTTCGCCACACTCGAGAGCCTGCCGCCGGAGGGGGTCGTCCGGGTCGCCGAGCTGCGCTTCGGCCACCCGTACGCCGTGGTGGCGGTCGCCACCGACGGTCGGGCCGGCGGCGGCGCGGCCGGCCCGTGGGACGGGGTGCCGGTCTTCTCGGCCTGGGTCGCCGACCCGGAGGACGTGCCCGAGATCGAACTCGCCGACCGGTACGACGGCGATTGACATCCTCCCCCGCCTAAAGGCAGAGGAATCCCACCCTCACGGGTTGGGGTTCCTGGTTCACCGCAGACCGCACGGAAGGAGATCCTTCGTGTCTGACGTCCGCTCCGCAGGCGTTTTGCGTCTCGACCAGCCCGGCCGCGACGGCGATGTTCTGCGCGGCGTTGACGTCCCGGTCATGCCGGGTGCCGCAACCCGGACACGTCCAGTGGCGTGTGCCGAGAGAGAGTGTGGCGAGCAGGTGCCCACACGCCGAACACGTCTTCGACGACGGGTACCAGCGATCCACCACCGCGAGGGTGCGACCGTGGCGGTGCGCCTTGTAGGCGAGCAGGGTGCGGAACTCAGCCCAGCCGGTACGCGAGATGGATCTGGCCAGGGACCGGTTGCGGACCATGTTCGCCACCGCCAGATCCTCCACCGCGATGGCAGCGAACCGGCGCACCAGGGCGGTCGACTGCTGGTGGAGGAAGTCCCGGCGGGCGTCGCGTACCCGCGAATGCGCCCGCGCGACCTTCCGTTTGGCTTTGGCGCGGTTGGCGGAGCCTTTCTGTTTGCGGGCCATCATCCGCTGGTACCGCTTGAGTCGGCGTTCGCGCCGTTCCATGTGTTTCGGGTGGGGGATGCGCTCGCCGGTGGACAGCACCGCGAAGTCGGTCAGGCCGAGGTCCACGCCCACCGCTTCGCCGGTGGGTTCGGGTGCGGCGGGTGTGTCGACGTCGACGGCGAACGTCACGAACCAGCGGCCGTCCGGGTCACGCGACACCGTCACCATCGTCGGATCCAGTACCGTCACGTCCACGCCTGGCCACGACCACACGAACCGCAGCACACCCGGTGTCTTCCCCAGCGACAGGTTCCCGCCGGGCAGGCGGAACGCCGACCTGGTGTAGGAAGCGGACTGGCGGCCGTGCCGCGACTTGTAACGCGGATACCGGGCCCGCTTGGCAAAGAACGCCGTCATGGCGGTGTGCTGGTGCCGCAGGGTCTGCTGCAACGGCACCGACGACACCTCACCCAGAAACGCCAGATCAGGCTGCTTCTTCATCTCCGTCAACGCCCGATCCGTCTCCGCGTAGGAGGTGGACTTCCGTTCGGCGCGCCAGCGGGCGTGACGGGCGGCGAGAGTGCGGTTCCACACCACTCGGATACAACCGAACGTGCGGTTCAGCACCGCCGCCTGCTCCGGGGTCGGATACGCCCGACACCTGTACGCCGTCCGCACACGACCAGTCATACCAGAAAGGACAGACATGGCTGACAACACGTCCGCCATTCCTCCCCGCCCTGAAGGACGGGGCATCCTGGCGGTGACCCGGTGACCCGGGGGCCCGGCCGACCGGGCCCCCGGGGAAACACTCACGCCGCGACCGGCACCTTCTCGCCGTCGCGCTCGGCGGCACGGGCGGCGAGCCGCTTCTCCCGCTCCTGCGCGCCGATCAGGTCGTCGGGCAGCGAGTCCTCCACCTCGATGTCGAACCGGCGCAGCAGCCGGATCGCGAAGCCGCCGAGGGTGATCAGCACCAGCGCCACGCCGAAGCAGACGTACGCGAAGCCGATGCCGCGGCCCGGACCGGTGCCGATCACCGCGCCCACCGACCCGGCGAGCGACCCGCCCGGGGCGAGCATCGGCTCGAACAGGGCGGTCGCGCCGGGGGCGATCAGCGCGAACCCGATCGGCAGGGTCGACCAGGAGATGGTCTGGTTCAGGCTGAACACCCGGCCGTGGAAGCGCTGCGGCACCTTTACCTGGACGATGGTGGCGTAGATCGACTGCGCCGTGGTCATCGCCATCGCCAGCCAGAACGCGCCGACGCAGATCATCGCCACCGAGGCGTCCAGGCCGATCAGCATGCAGCCGACGGCCGTGCCGAGGTTGCCGATCAGCACGCCGATCATGCGCCGGTGCCGGGGGCCGCCCCAGAGCGACATGAGCACGCCGCCGGCGACCGCGCCGAGCGCCTCGGCGAGGGCCACCTGGGCCACCTGCGTCGCGGTGCCGAAGGAGAGCACGAGCGGCGTGGTGAGCACCAGGGCGGGCGCCAGGAAGATGTTGCCCAGCGCGAAGTAGCCGAGCATCAACCGGAAGCCCCGGTGCTGCCAGGAGTAGCGCATGCCGTTGGCGATGGCCACCAGCAGCCGCTCCTTGGGCCGCCACCCGAGCAGGTCGGGGAAGCGGACCACGGCCAGGGTCAGCACCGCCACCACGTAGCTCGCCACGTCGATGAGCAGGATGCCCTTGAGCTCGATGGCGGCCAGCAGGCCGGCGGCGAAGACCGGCATCAGCAGCATGGCGAAGCCGTTGGTGAGCTGGGTGATGCCCATCGCGTGGCCGAGGTAGCGCTTCGGCACGAGCTGTGGCACCGCCGACTGGAACGCGATGCGTTGGAACGACCCGGCGACCTGGCTCAACGCCACCAGCAGGTAGATGTTCCACAGCTGGAGGTTGTCGGTCCAGAGCAGCGCGGCCAGCACCAGTTGGATCGAGCCGGCGCTGCTGCTGGCGACCATCATGATCTTCCGGCGGCTGACCCGGTCGGTGATCGCCCCGGCGATCGGCAGCATCAGCACGCCGCAGATCAGGGCGAGCGCCCAGAGCAGCCCGAGGTTGGCCACCGAGCCGGTCTGCGTGAACAGCCAGATCGGCAGGGCGAACGCGGTCAGCGCCGACCCGGTGGTGGAGACCAGCTGCCCCGCGGTGACCGCCACGAACCTGGCCATGGACGGCTTGACCACCGTCTTCTCCGGCCGGTCGTCGACGCCGACGCGCTGGTGGTCGGCGACCCACCAGCCGGCGTCCTCGCCCCGGGCGGCCGGGGTGAGGGCCGAGACGTCGCCGGCCACGACCGCCGGGTGGACCCGGGTGACGATCTCGGCCAGTTCCTCGGCCCGGTACTTCAGGAAGAAGTGCCCGGCCTGGTCGAGCACCACCAGGCCGAGGGTGTCGCTGAGGGACTGCCACTCGGCGTACCGCTCGGTGTGGTAGTCGGTGACCGGGTCCTCCGAGCCGACCACCGAGATGATCGGCACGCGCAGCTTGGCCGCCTGCCGGTCCAGCAGGCCGGTGAAGTACTCCTCCGAGGCCCGGGAGTCGGCCCGCATGTTGCTGATGATCCGGTCCGCCTGCTCCGGGTCCAGCTCGTCGGTGTCGACGCCCATCGACTTGAGCCAGCTCGCGTAGTGCCGGTTGCTGCGCAGCTGCTCCATCCGGTTGCGCAGGGTGGCGAACGCGCCCTTCGGTCGGGCGAACGGGAACATCGCCCCGATGTAGAGCGCCTCCAGGTTTCGCCCGGCCGCCTCGACCTTGCGGGCCACCTCGGCGACGATGGCGCTGCCGACGCCGCAGTGGCCGTACAGGGCGATCGGCCCCTCGACGCGTTCCAGGATCTCCTCGGCGACCCGGCTGGTCAGCTCGTCGAACGGCAGGCCGTCCTCGCTGAGGCCGACGTCGTGGCCGGGGATGGCGAGGGACCACAGCGCGTGCCCGGCCGGCAGCGCGTCGGCGAGCGGCTGGTAGACGATCGCGCTGCCGCCGCCGTAGGGGACGCAGACGTACGACAGCACGCGCTTGGCCGCCGGGATCGGCTTGGTCAGCTCGTAGAGCAGCCGGCGCGGCCCGTCGGCCTCGGCGCTGCCGGACATGAAGGCGGCCAGCTCGCGGATGGTCCGCTGCTGGAACAGGTCCATCACGCCGACCGGCCGGCCGCCGTGCTCCGCCTTGCGGATCTTCGCCACGACCTGGGTGGCAAGCATCGAGTGCCCGCCGAGGTCGAAGAAGTCGTCGTCGATGCCGAGCGTGTCGACGCCGAGCACCTCCGACCAGATCCCGGCCAGCAGCCGCTCGGTGTCGTCGCGCGGCTCCACCAGCGCCACGGACGCCTCGCGGGTGACCACCGGCGCGGGCAGCGCCCTACGGTCGAGCTTGCCGTTCGGCGACAGCGGCAGCGCGTCGAGGGTGACGAACGCGCTCGGCACCATGTACTCGGGAAGTGTCTCCTTCAGCGCCGACTTCAGCGTGGCGTGCTCCGCCCCGCCGACCACGTACGCGGTCAGCCGCTTGTCGCCGGGGCTGTCCTCGCGGACGATCACCGCCGCCTCGGCCACCCCCGGCTGCTCGCGCAGCGCGCTCTCGATCTCGCCCAGTTCGATGCGCAGGCCGCGCAGCTTGACCTGGTGGTCGATGCGGCCGAGGAACTCGATGACGCCGCCCGTGCCGCCCGGGGCGGTGCGCCAGCGGGCGAGGTCGCCGGTGCGGTACAGCCGCGCCCCGGGCTCCGTGGAGAACGGGTCCGGCACGAACCGCTCGGCGGTCAGCGCCGGCCGGCGGTGGTAGCCGCGGGCCAGCCCGACCCCGCCGATGTGCAGTTCGCCGGCCACCCCGACCGGGCACTCCTCGCCGCGCTCGTCGAGCACGTGCAGCCGCAGGTTCGCGATCGGCCCGCCGATCGGCACGCTGGTCAGCCCGGCCAGCAGGGCCGGGTCGCAGTGCCAGGAGCTGACGTCGATGGCCGCCTCGGTCGGGCCGTACAGGTTGTGCAGCCCGCACCACGGCAGCCGGGCGGTGAAGTCGACCGCCGAGGCCAGCGGCAGTTCCTCGCCCGAGCAGATCACCCGGCGCAGCGCCGTCGCCGCCTCGACGCCGTCCTCGGCGAGGAAGACGGTCAGCATCGACGGGACGAAGTGGGCGGTGGTCACCCGCTCGGCGACCAGCAGGTCGCGCAGGTAGCCGGCGTCCTTGTGCCCGCCGGGCTTGGCGAGCACCAGCCGGGCGCCCTCGCGCAGCGGCCAGAAGAACTCCCACACCGACACGTCGAAGCTGGCCGGGGTCTTCTGCAGCACCGCGTCGTCGGCGCCGAGCCCGTAGGTCTTCTGCATCCAGTCGAGCCGGTTGACGATGCCCCGGTGGGTGTTCGGCACCCCCTTCGGGCGGCCCGTGGAGCCGGAGGTGTAGATGACGTACGCCAGGTGCCCGGGGCCGGCGACCGGCGACGGGTCGTCCGCCGGCTGGTCGGCCCACACCCGCTCGTCGTCGAGGGCGAGGAGCGTGGCGCCGGTGTCCGGCAGCACGTCGCGCAGGTGCTCCTGGACCAGCACCACCGGCGCGGCGGCGTCGGTGACCATGAAGGACAGCCGGTCGGCCGGGTACTCCGGGTCCAGCGGGAGGTAGGCCCCGCCGGCCTTGAGCACACCGAGCAGCCCGGCGACCAGTTCCACGGACCGCTCCGCGCAGACCCCGACCAGGGTCTCCGGGCCCACGCCGGCGGCGCGCAGCCGGTGCGCGACCCGGTTGGCGGCGGCGTTCAGCTCGGCGTACGTGACGTTGCGGCCCTCGAAGGTGACGGCCACCGCGTCGGGGGTCCGGGCGGCCCGCTCCTCGATCGGCCCGTGCAGCGTCTGCGCGGCCGGGAAGTCCGCGGCGGTGTCGTTCCATCCCGCCAGCAGGTCCCGCTCGTCGCCGGGGAGCAGGTCCAGCGCGGAGATCGGGGTGTCGGGGGCGGCCACCACCGCGCGCAGCAGCGTGCTGAGCCGCTGCGCCATCCGCTCCACCGTGTCCCGGGTGAACAGGTCGGTGTTGAAGACCAGCTTGCCGTAGAGCCCGTCGAGGACCTCCACCGCGTGGAACTCGAAGTCGAACCGGGTGGCCCGCAGCTCCATCGGTGTCCAGTCGAAGGTGACGTCGGTGGCGTCGGAGACCTCGTTGAACCGGCCGATCTCGTAGTTCTGCAGCACGAACATCGCCTGGAACACCGGGGATCGGCTCACGTCGCGGGGCAGGCCCAGCTCGTGCACCACCCTGGCGAACGGCACCTCGCCGTGCTCCAGCCCGTCCAGCACGCTGCGCCGGGTGCGCTCCAGCAGCTCGGCGAAGGTCGGGTCGCCGGCCAGCTCGGCCCGCAGCGGCAGCATGTTGATGAACATGCCGACGACGTTCTCCAGCTCCGGCGCGGAGCGGCCGGCCACGGACGCCCCGACGGCGAAGTCGTCCTGCCCGGCGTGCCGGGCCAGCAGCACCTGGTACGCCGCGAGCAGCGTCATGAACAGGGTGCCGCCGTAGGAGCGGGTGAGCGCGTTCAGCCCGTCGGCGGCGGCCCGGTCCAGCCGGAACTCGACGAAGTCGCCGGCGTACGTCTGGGTGGCCGGGCGGGGCAGGTCCAGCGGGAGTTCCAGCGGGGTGATGCCGGCCAGCCGCTGATTCCAGTAGTCGAGGTGTCCGCGGGCCTGCGGCCCGTCCAGCTCCTGGGCCTCCCAGTGGGCGAAGTCGCCGTACTGGATCGGCAGGGCCGGCAGCTCCGCGCCGCGGTAGAGGGTGATCAGGTCCCGCAGCAGCACGTCGACCGACCAGCCGTCGCCGATGATGTGGTGCTTGCCGAGGAACAGCACGTGGTCCTCGTCGGCCAGCCGGATCAGCAGGGCGCGCAGCAGCGGGCCCTCGGCCAGGTCGAACGGCTCGGCGGCGGCGGCGTCCACCAGCGCCTGCGCGGCGGCCTCGTCGGGGGCGTCCACGATGGTCAGCGGCACCTCGACGGAGTCCGCGACCACCACGGTGGGCCGTCCGTCGGCGTCGGCCGGGAACCGGGTGCGCAGCGACTCGTGCCGCCGGCTCAGGTCGGCCAGCGCCCGGCGCAGCGCCGCGACGTCGAGCGGCCCGCGCACCCGCAGCGGCACCGCGATGTGGTACGCCGCCTCGCCCGGAGCGAGCTGGTCCATGAACCAGACCCGCTCCTGGGCGTACGACAGCGGCACCTCGGCGTCCGGCGGACGCGGGGTGATCCGGGCGGTGGGCGTGGCGGCCTGCCGCTTGCGCAGGCGCTGCGCGATGAGCGCCTGGCGGGCCGCGTCCCGCGCCGGGTCCTTCAGGTCGGTCATCAGGGAGTGTCCTTCTCCGCCGCGAGCAGCGCGGCGACCTCGGCTTCGGAGAGCTCGTCGAGTTCGGCGGCGATCCGCTGCTCGATCTGGGCGGCCAGGTCGGCCACCACCGGGGTGCTGAACAGCGCCCGCATCGGCAGGTCCACGTCCACCTCGGCCCGGATGCGGGCCATCGCCCGCATGCCGCGCAGTGAGTTGCCGCCCAGGGCGAAGAAGTCGTCCAGCGCGCCGACCTTGTCCACCTGGAGGATGTCGGCGTACACCTCGGCGACCAGCGCCTCGGCGTCGGTGCGCGGGGCGACGAACGCGTCGGCGGCCTCGACGGCGGCCGGGGCGGGCAGCGCGGCGGCGTCCAGCTTGCCGTTCGGCGTCAGCGGCAGCGCGTCGAGGCGGACGAACGCCGCCGGCACCAGGTGCGCCGGCAGCTCCCGGGCCAGGTCGGCGGCGAGCGCCGCCTCGTCGGCCGCGCCGACGACGTAGCCGACCAGGGTCGGCTCGCCGGAGTCGGTGCGCACCACCACGGCCGCCTCGCGGACGTCCGGCCGGGCCAGCAGGGCCGACTCGATCTCGCCCAGCTCGATCCGCATGCCACGGATCTTGACCTGGTTGTCGCGGCGGCCGAGGTAGTCCAGCGTGCCGTCGGCCCGCCAGCGGGCCAGGTCGCCGGTGCGGTACATCCGCTGCCCCGGCGGCCCGTACGGGCAGGGCAGGAAACGCTCGGCGGTGAGGCCGGGCCGGCGCAGGTAGCCCCGGGCCAGCTGGTCACCGGCGACGTACAGCTCACCGGCCACGCCCGGCGGGACCGGGTTCAGCGCGGCGTCGAGCAGGTACACCCGGGTGTTCCAGGTGGGCCGGCCGATCGACACCGCCCCGGCGGGCAGCTCCTCCCCCGGCGCGACGCGGGCGGCCACGCAGCCGACGGTCGCCTCGGTCGGGCCGTACTCGTTGATCACGGCGACGCCCGGTTGGGCGGCCCGCCAGTCGGCGAGCTGCTCCGCGGTCAGCGCCTCGCCGCCGATGACCAGGTCGGTCGTCGGCGACAACTCGGCGTCGAGCAGCGGCAGGTGGCTGGGCGTGACCTTGAGGAACGCCGGCCGGTCGCCGACGCGGGCCGCGGCCTCGTCGATGGCGGCGAGCCGGACGGTGCCGCCGGCGGTGAGCGGGCCGAGCAGGCCGGTGACGGTCAGGTCGAACGACACCGGCGAGTGCAGCAGCGCCGTGCCGGCCAGCCCCGGGTAGGTGTCCCGGGCCCAGGCCAGGTAGGCGGTGACCGCCCGGTGCTCCACCACCACGCCCTTCGGGCGGCCGGTGGAGCCGGAGGTGTAGATGACGTACGCGGGGTGCTCGGGCCGCAGCGGGGTGACCCGGTCGGCGTCGGTCAGGTCGGCGTCGTCCCCGTCGACCGGGCCGTCGAGCACCAGCGCGCCGGCGGGCACCAGCCCGGCGGTGTCGGGCGTGGCGAGCACGAGCGCCGGCTCGGAGTCCGCCAGCAGGTAGGCGATCCGCCCGGCCGGGTAGCCGGTGTCCACCGGCACGTACGCGGCGCCGGACTTGAGCACCGCGAGGATCGCCACCACCAGCTCCACGGAGCGGGGCAGGGCCAGCGCGACCCGGGCCTCCGGCCCGGCGCCCCGCGCCACCAGGGTGCGCGCGAGCCGGTTCGCGGCGGCGTTCAGCTCGGCGTACGTGAGCGAGACGCCGTCGCGGACGAGGGCGGTGGCGGTCGGGGTGGCCGCCGCCTGCCGCTCGAGCTCGGCGACCAGGGTGGATGGCGGCACCGCGCGGGCGGTGTCGTTCCACCCCGACAGCACCAGCTCCCGCTCGGCGTCGTCGAGCAGCGGCAGGGCGGAGATGTGCTGCGCCGGGTCGGCGACGGCCGCGGCGAGCAGCCGGACGTACCGGGCGACGACCGCCTCGGCCGTGGCCCGGTCGAACAGCTCGGTGCGGTACACCAGCCGGCTGGCGTCGGTGGTGATGTCGAACGCCAGGTCGTCCTTGGTGGTGCCCAGCGGCACCGGGTCGAGGCCGGAGTCGGGGATGAAGTTCAGCGCGGTCTGGAAGATCGGCTGCACCGACGGGTCCCGCTGCGGGGCGACGGTCTCGACGATCTTCTGGAACGGGGTCGAGCCGTGCTCCATCGCGTCGACCAGCCCGCCGCGCACCCGGCCGAGCAGCTCGGCGAAGCTGGGGTCGCCGGTCAGGTCGCAGCGCAGCGCGACCGGGTTGACGAACATGCCGATCAGCGGGGTCACCTCGGCGGTGTCCCGGCCGGCGGTGGAGACGCCCACCACCACGTTGTCGTCGCCGGAGATCCGGGACAGCAGCGCGGTGAACGCGGCGAGCAGCACCATGTACGGGGTGGCGGCGGAGCCGGTGGCGAGCTGACCGACCCGGTCGAGCAGGCCGTCGGGCAGGTCGAAGCGCACCTCGTCGCCGGCGAAGCCGAGCTGCGCCGGGCGGGGCCGGTCCAGCGGCAGGGCCGTCACCGGCGGCGCGCCGGCCAGGTGGTTCCGCCAGAACCCGAGCTGCCGGTCCAGCTCCGCGCCGGTGAGCTGGTCGCGCTGCCAGACCGCGAAGTCGGCGTACTGGATGGGCAGCTCGGGCACGTCGGCGGGGGTGCCGGCGAGCGCGGCCCGGCTGAACGCCTCCAGCTCGGCGCAGAACAGCACGGCCGAGTGGCTGTCGAAGACCGCGTGGTGCGCCACGAAGAGCAGTTGGTACTGGCCGTCGGGACGCAGCGCCAGCCGGGCCCGCCACAGCGGCGGCTCGTCCAGCGGGATCGGCGTGCGGGCCACCTCGGTCAGCAGCGCCAGCAGCCGCTCGTCCCCCTCGTCCTCGGGGCAGTCGCTCACGTCGGTCTCGGGCAACTCGACCGGCTCGGCCTCCCGAACGACCTGCGTCAGCACGCCGTCGACCATCCGCAGGTGGGTGCGCAGCGACTCGTGCCGGGCGATGACCCGGTTGAACACGTCGATGGCCTGCTCCCGGGTGATCCCCGCCGGGAACCGCCACGGGTTGGAGACGTTGTAGACCGGCGAGCCGGTGTCGAGCTGGTTGGCGATCCACACCCGCTCCTGGGCGTAGGAGGCCGGGAAGGTCCACTCCTTCGGAGTGCTCATCGTTGCCATCCTTCGTTCGCGACTGCGGGGCTCCGCTTCGCTGCACTCCTCGCGCTCACCGGGTCGCCTCCCGTACCGAACGCGGACGCATGTCCGTCCACACGGTGTCGATGTGCGCGAGGCACTCCTCGCGGGTGCCGGCGAAGCCGGCCTCGTGCCAGCCCGCCGGGAGATCGCGGTCGGCCGACCAGATCGAGTACTGCTCCTCGTCGTTGCGAACGACCAGGAATCGGGTTTCGGCCATCACTACTCTCCAGCGCTCTCGGGGGTGTGCGGTTCGGCCATCGCGACGGCGATCTTGCGGGGGCCGGTGAACGGCTCCCGCCCGTGCGCGGCGGTCATGTTGTCCACCACCAGCACGTCGTCGCGCTGGTAGTCGAAGCGGACGCTGGCCGCCCGGTACGCGGCCCGCAGGTGGTCCATGACGTCGGCGGGAATCTCGCCGCCGTCGCCGTAGTAGGTGTTCGACGGCAGCCCCTCGGGGCCGAACATGGCCAGCAGCCCCTCCTGGTAGTCCTTCGGGAGGGTGCTCAGGTGGAAGAACGTGGCGTGGTTGAACCAGCGGGGGGTGTCCGAGCCGGGCCGGTGGTGCACCACGTCGCGGACCGCGCGGGTGCGCAGTCCGTCCTTGCCGAGCCACTCCAGCTCGATCCGGTTCGCCGCCGCGTACGCCTCGACCTCGGCGCGGTCGTCGGTGTTGAACACGTGCTGCCACGGGGTGCCGAAGTCGCCGTGGAAGTTGCGCACCAGCATCCAGCGGCGGCGGACGAACTCCTCGCGCACCGCCGGGTCGATCTCCGCGTACACCCGGCGCACGTCGGCGAGCGGGGTCGCGCCCTGCGTCTCGGGCGGGGTGATGCAGTAGAAGAACAGCGTCAGCGGCCAGCGGGCCTGGTACGAGTTCTCGTTGTGCAGGAAGATCTCCTCGTCCGGCGGGTAGTCCGTCGAGGTGTAGACCCGGCCGGCGATGGCGTGCCGGGGCGACGAGCGTTCGGTGTAGACCAGCGGCTCGCCGGACAGCGCCCGCACCACCCGGTCGAAGCCCTCGACGCCGCCGACGTCGAACCCGCGGAACAGCAGCCCGCCGTGCTCCACGAGGCTCGCGCGCAGTTCCGCGCGGCGGGCGGCGATCAGCTCGGTCAGCTCCCGGCCGTCGTTCTCGACGACCACCGGCAGCGTGGCGATCGTGTCGCTCATTGCTTCCTCACTCCTGTTGTCGCTCGTCGTCACGCGCGGGGTAGCCGCGGGATGGCGGGGATGGTGGCCGGCGCGGCCGGCTCGTCGGTGGGGGCGGTGGCCCGCAGCTCCTCGATCCGGGCGGCGAGACCGGCCACGGTGGGCGTCTCGAAGAGGCTGCGCATGGGCAGCCGTACCCCGGTGGCCTTGCGCATCGCGGCGATCAGCTGCACCGCGACCAGCGAGTTGCCGCCGAGGGCGAAGAAGTCGTCGTCGACCCCGACGTCGGCGACCCCGAGCCCGTCCTGCCAGACCCGGGCGATGGTGATCTCCAGCTCCGTGCTCGGCGCGGCTGAGCCGCCCCCGGCGGCGGTCGGCGCGGAGGTGGTCGCCTCCGGCTCGCCCTCCAGGCTCTCCGTGGTCACCCGGCCGGCGCGGTGGCGGATGTCCTCCACCGTCCGGGTGGTGATCACGACCTGGGCACCCAGCCCGGCGGTGAGGCTGCGCCGGAACGCCTCCGCCCCGTCCACCGGCCGGATGTCCTCGGTCGGGCCGGCGGGGGTCGCCGCGGTGTCCGCCTCCGGCGCGGCGGCCAGCCCACCGGTCACCGCGCCCTGGTCGACGCGCCGCAGCACGAAGTCGCTGATGGCCACGAGTTCCCGGCCCTCGGCGTCGCGCAGCGACAGGTCGGCGGCGACCACCTCGTCGGTGGCGCTGTCCCGGTGCCGCAGGTGGCTGTGGAACTGCGCCGGCAGCGACCCGCGCACCACGATCCGCCCGTACGACAGCGGCAGGTAGGTGCCGGAGCCCTGGCCGCGGCCGAACGCGGTCGCCACGTCCAGCAGCGCCGGGTGCAGCCCCCACGACGGCAGGTCCCCGACCGCCTCGGCGGGGGCCTCGACGCGGGCCAGCTCCTCGCCGTCGCCCAGCACGTGCTCGCGCAGCGCCGTCCAGCGCGGCCCGAAGGTCAGCATGCTGGTGCGGCCCCGGCCGAACGACGAGTCGTCGTCGACCCGGCGGCCCGCCACGGCCGGCTGGCCCGCCAGCGGGGCCGGCTCGACCGTCCAGCCCGCCGCCCCGCGCACATGGGTGCGGGCCACCCCGGCGGCGAGGCTGCGCACGGCGAAGTCGACGCCGTCGTCGGTGGGGGTCAGCTCCACCCGGTACTGGGCGACCGTGCCGTCGGGCACCGAGAACGGCTCCAGGAACACGACGTCGCGCAGCTCCACGGCGGCGTCCCCGGCCGGGGCCGGCAGCGCCGCCGTCACCGCCGCCCGGACGGACTCCAGGTGGGCGGTGCCGGGCACCACGGGCACCCCGCCGATGCGGTGCTCGTCGAGCAGCCAGTGGCTGGTGGCTGAGACGAGGCCGTGCAGCACCGTCCCGTCCGCGCCGGTAACCTTCGTGGTGAGCACCGGGTGGTCCACCGGGCTGGTGACCGTGTCCCGCCCGGCGGCCCGGAAGCCGGCCGGGGAGTTGGTCTCCACGGCCATGCCCACCTCGGCCCAGCCGCCCCAGTTCTGCGACACCACGGGCGCGCGGAAGCCGACGCCGGCCCGGGCGTACGCGTCGAGGAAGTTGTTCGCCGCGCAGTAGTCGACCTGGCCGAAGCCGCCGATCACGGCGGTGATCGAGGAGCAGAGCACCACGAAGTCCAGCGGCAGGTCACCGAAGACCCGCGCCAGCGCGAGGGTGCCGGCGAGCTTCGGCGCGAGCACCCGCTCCGCCTCGGCCCGCTCCTTGATCTCGGCCATGCCGCCGCCGGGCAGGCCGGCCGCGTGCACGATGCCGTCGATGCCGCCGTACGCCCGCTCGGCCTCGGCCCGGACCCGGGCCAGGTCGGCCGGGTCGGTGACGTCGGCGGCGAGCACCAGCACCTCCGCGCCGGCGGCCTCCATCCGGCGGATCGCGGCGATCGCCCGGCCGGCCCGGTCGCCGCCGTGCACCGCCAGGTGGTCGTCCCACTCCTCGCGGGCGGGCAGCCCGGAGCGGGCCAGCAGCACCAGCTTCGCCCGGGCGCGGGTGGCGAAGTCCTCGGCGAGGGTGATGCCGATGCCGCCGAGGCCGCCGGTGATCACGTACCGGCCGCCCTCGCGCAGCGCCCCCGGCTCGCCCTCGGCGTCGACGGTGACCTGCTCGTAGCCGGTCACCCAGCGGCGTCCGCCGCGCAGCGCCACCTCGGGCCGCTCCGGGTCGACCGGGCGGCGCAGCTCGGCCACGAGGGCCCGCTCCCCCGCGTCGGCCGGACCGGCGTCGACCAGCCGGACAGTCAGGCCGGGGACCTCGGCGGGCAGCACCCGGGCCAGGCCGGCCAGGGTGGCGTGCTCCGGCCGGGTCAGGTCGGCGCCCGTCACGTCGCCGATGCCGGCGGTGACCAGATCCAGGGTGAACGCCCCCTCCTCGGCGGTCAGGCCGGCGCCCGCCAGGGCCTGCACCAGGTGCAGCGCGCTGAAGAAGCCCCGGTCCTGGGCGGCCCAGGTGGCGGCGATGTCGGCGCCGGTCGGCGCGCCGTCGAGGGCGAACGCGTGCACCAGCCGGGCCGGCACGCCGTCCGCGGCGAGGGCCGCGACCAGCGCGTCGTAGTCGTCCCGGACGCCGGGGCGCAGCCGCCAGCCGTCGCCGTCGGCGACGAAGCCCTCGCCGGGGCGTACCGTCAGCGGCTGCTCACCGGCGGCCCGCAGCGCCGCGACCAGCGCGTCGCCGCGCGGGCCGTCGGCGAGGACCAGGCAGCGGCCCAGTGGCGCGGTCCGCGGCTCGGGGGCCGCCTGCCGCCAGACCGGCACCGCGAACCACTCGGGCAGCGGCCGGGGTCCGGTCTCGACCGGCGCGGCAGCGCCGGCCTGCACCGGGTCCGGGTCGACCCAGTAGCGGCGCCGCTCGAACGGGTACGTCGGCAGCGGCACCCGCCGCGCGTCCGGGTCGGAGCCCAGCCGCACCGGCGTGCCGGCGCACCACAGCGCCGCGGCCGTGCCGAGCAGGGTGGCCAGGTCGCCGGTGGGCTCGCCCGGGCCGGGCAGGCTGCCCAGCGGGACGAGCTTGCGCTGCGCCTCGGACGCCTTGGCCACCTGCATCCGGGCCAGGTTCGCCAGCTGGCGGCCCGGGCCGCACTCCACCAGCGACCAGGTGCCCTCGGCGAGCAGGGTGGCCACGCAGGCGCCGAAGCGGACCGGCTGGCGCAGGTGCGCCGCCCAGTACGCGGGGTCGGTGGCCTGCTGCTCGGTGATCCAGGTGCCGGTCACGTTGGACAGGAACGGGATCGCCGGCGGCCGCAGCGTGACCGTGGCCATCAGGGCGGTGAACTCGGCGAGAATCGGTTCCATCATCGGCGAGTGGAAGGCGTGCGAGGTGCGCAGCGCCTTGGTCTTGGCGTCGATCGTCTCGGCGAACGCGGCGACCGCCTCGCTAGGGCCCGCCACCACGCAGGTGCCCGGGCCGTTGACGGTGGCGATGGCCAGCCCCTCGGGCAGCCGCTCGGCGACCACCGACTCGTCCAGCGGCACGGCGAGCATCGACCCCGGCGCGACGGACTGCATCAGCCGGCCCCGGGCGGCGACCACCCGCAGCGCGTCCGGCAGGCTCAGCACCCCGGCGACCGTGGCGGCGACGTACTCGCCGATCGAGTGGCCGATCATCGCCGCCGGCCGCACCCCGGCCGACTGCCAGAGCACAGCCAGGGCGTACTCGACGACGAACAGGGCGGGCTGGGTGTAGCGGGTCTCGGTGAGCTTTTCCCCCGCCTCGGGGTCGCGGCCGAGGATCAGGTCGCGGACGTCCAGGCCCAACTCGGGGCGGAGCAGCTCGGCGCACTCGTCCACCACCGCCGCGAAGCCCGGCTCCTCGGCGTAGAGCTGCGCGCCCATCCCCGCGTACTGGGAGCCCTGGCCGGAGAAGAGGAAGGCCGGCCGGGGCGCGGGGCCCTCGACCACGCCGGCCTGCCGGCGGCGCTTGGTGCGCAGCGCGGCGACCGCGTCGGGCAGGTCGGTGGCGACCACGGCGACACGGTGCGGGTACTGCTGGCGGCCGACGCGCAGGGTGTGCGCGACGTCCGCGAGGTGCTCCGGCCCGCGGTCGGTGGCGGACTCCAGGTGCGCGGCGAGCCGCTGCACGGCCGCGTCCAGCGCGCTGGCGGTCTTCGCCGAGACGTGCAGCAGCTGCGCCGGGCGGACCCGCCGCTCCCGGTACGCCGCCGGCGCCTCCTCCAGGACCACGTGCGCGTTGGTGCCGCCGATGCCGAACGAGCTGACCCCGGCCCGGCGGGGCGTGCCGTCGGTGTCCCACTTGGTCAGCGTGTTCGCCACGTAGAACGGGGTGTCGGCGAACTCGATCGCCGGGTTCGGCGTCTCGTAGTTGATGGTCGGCGGGATCAGCCCGTGCTCCATCGCGAGCACCGTCTTGATCACGCTGACGATGCCGGAGGGCTGGCTGAGGTGGCCGATGTTGGACTTCACCGAGCCGATGCCGCACCAGCCCCGCTCGTCGGTGTCCTTCGTGTATACGGCCGAGAGGGCGGCGATCTCGATCGGGTCGCCCATCGCGGTGCCGGTGCCGTGCGCCTCGACGTAGCTGATGGTGCGCGGGTCGACGTCGGCCATCGCGACGGCCTGGGCGACCGCCTCCATCTGCCCGTCGACGCTCGGCGCGGTGAAGCCGACCTTGCCGGCGCCGTCGTTGTTGATCGCGTTGCCGAGCACCACGGCGCGGATCGCGTCGCCGTCGGCGATCGCGTCGGAGAGCCGCTTGAGCAGGGTCACGCCCGCGCCGCTGCCCCAGACGGTGCCGTTCGCGGCCGCGTCGAACGGGCGGCACCGGCCGTCGGGCGAGGTGAAGCCGTCCATGCCGAGGTAGCCGACGTGCGGCAGCTCGATGTTGACGCCGCCGGCGAGGGCCATGTCGCACTCGCCGTTGCGCAGCGCCTCGCAGGCCAGGTGGAACGCGACCAACGACGTGGAGCAGGCGGTGTGCACGGTCAGGCTCGGCCCGCGCAGGTCCAGGCGGTACGACACGTTGGTGGCCACGTAGTTCGGGGAGTTGCCGGTGGCCAGCGAGACGGTGCCGTGCGGGTTGCCGCCGACCCGCTTGTTGCGCAGCACGTAGCGGTGCAGGTAGGTGTTGCCGCCGGTGCCGGCGTACACGCCGACCGCGCCGTCGTAGCGGGTCGGGTCGTAGCCGGCGTCCTGGAGCGCGGTGTAGCAGGACTCCAGGAACAGCCGGTGCTGCGGGTCGGTGATCTCCGCCTCGCGGGCGGTCATCCCGAACAGCCCGGCGTCGAACTCGTCGTACCCGTCCACGAGCGGGGCGCGGTTGACCCAGCCCGGGTCGTCGACCTCGTCCACGGTGGCGCCGCGGGCGAGCTGCTCCTCCCGGGTCAGTTCGGTGACCGACTCGACCCCGTCGACCAGGTTGCGCCAGAACTCGTTCACGTCGGCCGCGCCGGGCAGGCGGGCGGCCAGCCCGATGATGGCGATCGGCTCGATGCCGTCGCCCTCGGGCAGCTCGGTTGCGGTCGGGTTGCTCATCAGGCTGTCCTTCGTCACGCGGTGCCGCCGGGGCGGCGGGGTGGGTTGCGGCGGGTACGGCTGCGTCGGGCGGCGGCGCGCAGCGCGGCGCGGGCCAGCTCGGGCCGGTCGGCGGCGCCGTCGAGGCTGGCGGCGAACGCCCGGATGGTGGGGTGCCGGAAGAGGTCGAGCATCTTGATCGACCGGCCGGTGGCGGCGGTGAGCCGGGCGTGCACGGCGGCCAGCGCCAGGGAGTGCCCGCCGATGTCGAAGAAGTTGTCGGTGACGCCCACCTGGTCGCGTTCCAGCACCTCGCGCCAGATGCCGGCGACCAGCTCCTCCGTGTCGGTCAGCCCGTCCGGGCCGGCCGGCAGCACGGCGCGCGGGGCCTCGCCGGCGGCGACGGTCATGGCGCCGAGCTGCGGCGTGGCCACGGTCGGCCGGGGCAGCTCGGCGGCCACCCGGTCGGTCGGCGTGTCCGGGGCGGCGACCAGCGCGCCGACGAGGGCGACCAGGTCGGCCAGCAGGTCGTCGATCCGCCCGGCGTCGAACAGGTCGGGGTTGTAGACCACCTCGACGCCGCACCGGCCGGCCCGCTCCACCACGTAGACGGTGATGTCGAACGGTGAGCCGGGCTTGGGCACCGCGACCGGCTCGGCGTCCAGGCCGGTCAGCGCCAGCCGGGGCGGGGCGAAGTTGAGCACGTTGAACAGCACCTGCACCAGCGGCGCGCGGGACGTGTCCCGCCCGACGCCGAGCGCCTCCACGATCCGCTCCAGCGGGGCGCCCGGGTGGACGGTCGCGTCGTGCAGCTCGCCCGCGCACCGGTCGACCAGCTCGGCGAAGCTGGCCCCGCCGCCGCGCACCCGCACGGGCACGGTGTCGATGAAGAAGCCCACCACGTCGTCGAAGGCGGCCAGCCGGCGGTCGGCGACGATCGCGCCGACCACGTGGTCGTCGCGGCCGGTGAGCCGGCGCAGCAGCTCGCCGAAGCCGGCCAGCAGCACCGCCGCCACGGTGGTGCCGCGCCGCTCGGCCAGCTCCCGCACCCCGCGGTCGCACGCCTCGGGCAGCCGCACCGCCGCCTCGGCGCCGGCGTAGGTGGCCACCGCCGGCCGGGGCCGGTCGCGGGGCAGCTCCAGCACCGTCGGCACGTCGCGCAGGTGCGCCACCCACCAGTCCAGGTCGGCCGTGCCGCGACGCCGGTCCCGCTCCGCCCGCCAGACGGCGTAGTCGGCGTACGTGGCGGACAGCGCGGGCAGCGCCGGAGCGCCGCCCAGCAACGCCCGGTCGTACGCCGCCGCGAGGTCGTCGTAGAGCAGCTTCTCCGACCAGCCGTCGAACACCGCGTGGTGCAGGGTGATCGCCAGGACGTGCTCGTCCGGCCCGAGCCGGTAGACGGTCACCTGCCAGGGCGGCCCGGTGGCCAGGTCGAAGGAGTGCGCCGCCCCGGCGGCGAGCATCCCGGCCAGCTCGGCTTCGGCGTCGGCGCTGCCGCTCAGGTCTACCACCGGGACGGCCACGTCGGTCGGCTCCTCGCAGACCGCGTACGGCACGCCGGCGGTCTGCGGGATGCGCCAGCGCAGCACGTCGTGCCGCTCGACGACCGCCCGCAGCGCGGCGCCGAGGGCGACCGTGTCCAGCGGGCCGCGCAGCCGGTGCGCCACCGCGATGTTGTACGGGGCGCTGGACGGCGCGAGCTGGTCGACGAACCAGAGCCGGCGCTGCGGCGGGGAGAGGGTGGGCGGGTTGCCGGTGGTCAGCCCGTCGCCGTCGGCCGGGGCGGCGGCGGTGATCCGCTCCACCAGGCCGGTCAGGGTGCGGCCGGTGAACACGTCCCGGGTGTCGACGTGCCGGCCCAGCTCGGCCCGGAGCGCGGCGACCAGGCGCATCGCGGCGATGGAGTTGCCCCCGGCGGCGAGGAAGTCGGTCTCCGGGGTGGGCGCCGCGCCGAGCAGTCGGCCCCAGATCCGGGCCACCGCCGCCTCGACCGGCTCGTCGGCGTCAACCGGCCCGGCGGGAGCCGGGGCCGTGGCCGGGGCGGCCAGCGCCCGCAGCGCCGGCCGGTCCAGCTTGCCGGTGGTCGGGCTGACCGGCAGGTCGTCACGGCGCAGCACCCGGGCCGGCAGCATCGCGGCGGTCAGCCGGGGCAGGGCGTACGCCCGCAGCCGCTCGTCGTCCGGGGCGTCAGCCGGGGTGAGGAAGGCGACCAGCTCGGTGCCGGCCGGACCGGGGACCGCCTCCACGGCGACCTGCCGCACGCCGGGCAGGCCGGCCAGCACGGCCTCCACCTCGCCCAGCTCGATCCGCTGGCCCCGGATCTTCACCTGCCGGTCGAGCCGGCCCAGGTAGACGATCCGGCCGTCCGGGTCCTGCCGCACCAGGTCGCCGGTGCGGTAGAGCCGCTCCCCCTCACCGCCGAACGGGTCGGGGACGAAACGCTCGGCGGTCAGGCCGGGCCGGCCGAGGTAGCCGTCGGCCAGGCCCGGGCCGCCGATCAGCAGCTCGCCGGCCTCACCCGGGGGCACCGGGCGCAGCTCGGCGTCCACCACGTACGCGCGGTGGTTGGGCAGCGGACGGCCGATCGGCACCGGGTCGGTCTCGGCGGCGGTCAGCTCGCCGCTGACCGCGAGCACGGTGGTCTCGGTCGGGCCGTACCCGTTGAGGAAGAGCCGACCGGGGGCCCAGCGCGCGGCCAGCTCGGCCGGCACCGCCTCACCGCCGCAGAGCACCACCCGCCAGGCCGGCAGCTCGGCCGGGTCCAGCATGGACAGCACGGTCGGGGTGATGAAGCCCCAGTTCACCTCGTGCACGGCGATGAACCGAGCCAGCCGGACGGGGTCGGCCCGGTCGTCGGCGCCGAGGAGCTGGACGGCGCCGCCGAGCAGCAGCGGCACGAAGAGGTCCATGGTGGCCGCGTCGAAGCCGAGCGAGGCGATGCCGAGGCTGCGCACGCCCGCGTCCGCGCCGGTCATCGCGGCGCAGCCGGTGACGAACTCGACCACGTTGCGGTGGGTGGTGAGCACCCCCTTCGGCCGGCCGGTGGAACCCGAGGTGAACAACACGTACGCGGGGTCGCCGGGGCGGGCCGGGCACGGGGCCAGCGGCGCCGGCCCGGGCAGGCCGAGCGCCTCGACGCCCGGCACGTCGCCGAACTCGGCCACGGCGGCGTCGCCGACGACCACGGACACCCCCGCGTCGGCGGCGATCTCCCGCAGCCGCTGGCGGGGGCCGCCCGGTTCCAGCGGCACGTAACAGCCGCCGGCCAGCAGCACCCCGAGCACGGTCGCGACGAGGTCGGGGTTGCGGGCCCCACAGACGCCGACCCGGGTCTGCCGGCCGACGCCGCGCCCGCGCAGCGCGGCGGCCACCCCGGCAGCCCGGCCGAGCAGCTCGGCGTAGGTGAGCCGGGTGTCCCACTGGCGCACCGCGACCGCGTCCGGGGTCCGGGCGGCCTGCGCGGCGATCAGCTCGGCCAGCGTCGCGTCCGGCCACGGCAGGGTCTCCCCGTGGACGGCGCTGATGGACAGGATGTCGGTCACCCGTTCTCTCCCCGGTAGCTCACTGGATCGGTGATCTGCAACCGCAGCTCGCTGACGTAGCCACGCCCCTGCGCGTCGGTCACCCAGGCGTCCGCCGGGTCCGGCAGCAGCTCGCTGACCGTCACGGTGACGTCGGGGCCACTCTTCGCGGCGGCGTCGACCATGGCGCAGAGAGACTGGGCGTGCAGCGGGGCGGTGAGGTCGACGTAGCAGGGCTTGATCTCGGTGCCCACCTTGACGAAGACCCGCTCGGGCAGCCCGAGAAGGGCCCGCCAGCGGCGGACCGCCAGGAACCGCTCGGCCTCGCCGGTGACGCCGGCCAGGCCGGTCTCCGCCACCGTCGTCCGCCAGGTCTGCCGCGCCACCACCAGCCGGTCGATGGTGACGCGGGGGGTGTGCGGGGCCGGCGCGAGGAGCTTGAAGCTGTCGAGCAGCAGCGCGCCGAGCAGGTTGGCGAAGATCTCCATCAGCGGCCAGCGGGTGCCGTCCGGCAGCACCGCGAGCCACTCGTCGCCGTCGTTCTCCACCCGCGCCTCGGTGGCACGGACCAGCCGGTCGGTGTCGGCGCCCCGGGCCGTGTCGATGCCGAACTGGCGGTCCAGGGGGCCGTTGAGGGCGTACGTGATGCGGGTGGTCATCCGCGGGAAGCTCTCCGGGTAGAGCACCCGCGCGCGGGCCCGCCCGAGCTCGGCGTCCAGCGCGGCCCGCAGGGCCGGCTGGTCGGGGTGGAACGGGGTCAGCACGGCGCTGTCGAACGGGACGTAGGCCGGGTGCAGTTCGCCGAGGACGAGCAGGAAGTCCCCCCGGTTGAGCGCGTCCAGCCCGGCGGCACTGATCTGCACGTCCGGGCTGTGGATGCGGGCGGACGGCCAGCCGGGGCGGTCGGCGGCGAACAGGGCGCGGGCCCGCCCGGCCAGGTCGGCGCTGCGCAGCCGCAGCTCGGTCTGCCCCGGGACCACCGCGTCCAGGCCGATCAGCTCCGCCCAGCGGGCGGTCAGCCCGGCGCCGGCCCGGGCGATCGGGCCGTCCGGGGCGAGCAGCAGCCCCTGGGCCAGCGCCCAGACGTCGGCCAGCCGCGCCGGCCCGTCGCCGCGCAGCTCGGCGTGCAGCTCGGCGAAGATCCGCTCGCCGGCGGCGCCCACCTCGGCGGTCAGCCAGCGGGCGGCCGTCAGCACGATCGCCAGCGGCTCGGCCAGGGCGTCCAGCACCCGGGAGCCGACCGTGAAGTCCAGGTCGCGGGCGGTCTCCTCGTAGAGCACCGTGCGGCCGGCGTACATCTGCCCGGCCTGGCGGGTGGCGGGCCGGCCGGTGACTTCGGTGAACTCGGCGTTCAGCGCGGCGAGCGCGGCGCCGAGCCGTTCGGGGTCCCCGGCCGCCGCGGCCACCGCGTCGCGCGCCGCACGCAGCCGGTCGAACGCGACCGCCACCTCGGCGCGGACCTGCGCGTCACCGATCGCGTCGATCCGCTCCGTCAGCACGCGCTCCGCCTGCGGGCTGACCGGCAGGCCGGCGTCCCAGGTCAGCAGGTCCCGCTCGACCAGCCGGTCGAGCAGCAGATATCCGTCGTCGGCGCTGCGCAGACCGGTCTCCCCACCGGCCAGCAGCCGCTCGACCAGGGTGACCGCCGGGGTGCGCCCGTCGCAGGCGGCGAGCAGCCGGGCCTCCACGGCGGTCAGCTCCGTCGGCGGGAGCAGCGGCCGGGTGACCTGCCGGTCGGACAGGCTCAGGTGCGGCGGCAGCGTCGGCGCCCACCAGCGCCGCACCGCCAGGTCGTCGGCGAGCCGGTCGGCGTACGCGATCAGCGCCCACGCCTCGAAGTGGACCTCGCGCCGGGACACCAGCGCCGGCCCCGGCCACAGCCGCGTGGTCGGCTCGTCCGGGTCGAGCCGACCCCAGCAGACCGGGCCGAAGAAGCCGATCGTCTCCGCCTTGCCGCAGTAGCGCTGCCAGTAGCGCAGCAGGCTCAGCTCGCGCTTGCGGCGGCGGACGTTGCGGACGGCCGGGTCGGTGCGCAGCAGGCCGTCCAGCGCGATGAGCATCTCCGCGTTCTGCCAGGTGACCGCCTCGCGCAGCAGCGGGTCGGCGGCGATCTCGTTGGCCACCGCGGAGCCGTCCAGCAGCGCCGTGGCGAACGCCTTCTCGAATGGCTCCGCCTCACCCTCGCCGCGGAGCAGGGCGTCGGCGGCGGCCGCCGCCTCGGGCGCGGCGAAGGCCGCCAGCCCGGCCGCCGGGAAGCCGGCGGTACGCAGGACGACGTCGCGCCACACCGACCAGCCGGTGTCGCCGAGCGGGATCTTGTGGCTCATCGGCCGCCCTCCCGCTCGTCGGCGTCCACGATGTGCAGCCGCAGCTCGCTGAAGTAGCGCCGGCCGGCCGCGTCGGGCACCCAGGCGTCCGCCGCCGTGGGCAGCATCTCGCTGACCGCCAGCGAGGCGTCGTCGCCGCCGTCGGTGCGGGCGGCCCGCACCATGGCGCAGAACATGTTGGCGAACGCCGGACTGCTGAGATCCACGAAGCAGGGCTTGGTCTCGGTGCCGAGCTTGATGTAGACCTGCTCGGGCAGCCCGAGGCGGCGGCGCCAGTCCCGGACCGCGAGGAACCGTTCCCGCTCGCCGGTGACCGTGGCGAGCCCGCTCTCGCCGACCGTCGTCCGCCAGGTCTGCCGCGCCACCACCAGCTCGCCGACCGTGATCCGGGGCGTGTACGGCGCGGGGCTGACCAGCTTGAACCCGTCGACGGCGTGCGCGCTGAGCAGCGGGGAGAACAGCTCGGGCAGCGTCCAGCGCTGCCCGTCCCGGCCGGTGGCGACCAGCCGGCCGCCGGACTCGGCGACGGTCAGGTCGACCGTGGGCAGCACCCGGTCGGGGTCGGCGCCGGGTGCGGGCGCGAAGGCCAACTGCCGGTCCGTCGGCCCGGTGAGCGCCTCGGCGACCCGGCTGGTGCGCCGGGGCCAGTCGGTCGGGACGAGCAGCCGGATCCGCCGCTCGCCGAGGTCCTCGGTCAGCGCGTCGCGCAGCCGGCCCACGTCCGGGTGCGACGGCGTGAAGACCTGGCAGTCGAAGGACGCCCAGGCGGCGTGCAGCTCGCCGAGGACCACGGTGTAGTCGCCGCGCGCCAGCGCCTCCGCGTCGGCGGCGCAGATCTGCAGGTCGGGGCTGTGCAGCCGGGCGTTGGGCCAGGCCGGCCGCTCGGCCGGGAAGGCCTCCGCGACCCGGGTGGCCAGGTCGGCCACCGGCAGCCGGACCTCCGTCGTCCCGGCCGGCAGCGCGGCCAGGCCGAACAGTCCGGCCCAGCGGTCGGCGAACTCGGCGGCGACCGCGTCGACCGGCCGGGCGCCGTCGCCCCAGAACATGCCCTGCGCCAGGAACCAGAGGTCGGCCAGGGACACCGGGCCGCCGCCCGCCTCGGCGCGCAGCTCGTCGTACAGCTCGCGGAACGCCGCGTCGTACGCCCGCTCCAGCGCGTCGACCAGCCAGCGGGCCGCCTGGAGCAGCACCGCGAGCGGGGCGGCGATCCGGTCGAGTAGCGGCTTGCCGAAGACCACGTCGAGGTCCCGGCTGGTGTCCTCGTAGCAGAGGGTGCGGCCGGCGTACATCTGGCCGGCGCGGCGGCGCGGGGGCTGCCCGGTCAGCTCGGTGAAGGTCGCGTCGAGCGCGTCCAGGGCTGCGCCGAGCCGCTCCGGGTCGCCGGCGGCGGCGGCCACGGCGTCCCGGGCGGCGCACAGCCGGTCGAAGCCGGCGCGGGCGTCCTGCCGCGCGGGCTCGTCGCCGATCTCCTCGATCCGCCGCCGCAGCGCGTCCTCCGCGTCGGGGCTCACCGGCAGCCCCGCGTCCCAGGTGATCAGCTCGCGCTCGACCAGCCGGTCCAGCAGCGCGTAGCCGTCCTCCGCCCGGCGCAGCCCGATCGCCGGGTCGGCGACCAGCTCGCGGGCCGGGCGCCGGCCGTCGGCGGCGGCCAGCAGCGCCGCCTCCACGGGGCTGAGCGACACCGGCGGCCGGCCGGGCCGGTGGACGGTGCGGTCGGCGAGGCTCAACTGCGGGCAGAGCATCGGCGCCCACCAGGCGCGCACCGCCACGTCCTGGCCGATCCGGTCGGCGTAGGCGCTGAGCGCCCAGGACTCGAACCACACCCAGCGGCGTCGGGTCAGGCCCGGGCCGGGGCGCACGTCGGCGGTCTCCGGGCGCGCCGGGTCGAGGGTGACCCAGCAGCTCGGGCCGAAGAAGCCGACCGTCTCGTTCTTGCCGCAGTACCGCTGCCAGTACTTCAGCAGGGCACGTTCCCGGTCCCGCCGCCGCACGTTGCGCGCCGGGTCGGGGCCGCCCCGCGCCAGGCCGTCCAGCGCGACCACGGCGCCCCGGTTCTGCCAGGTGACCGCCTCCCGCAGCAGCGGATCGGCGGCCAGCTCGGTGATCCGGCGCCCGGTCGCCGTCAGCGCCTCGGCGAACTCCTTGTCGTACCGCTCCGCACCGTCGCCGGTGGCGAGCAGCTCGTCGGCGGCCGCCGCGGCCTGCGGCGCGGACAGCATGGTCAGACCGTCGGCGGGAAAGCCGGTGGTGCGCAGGATGGCGTCCCGCCACACCGACCAGCCGGTGTCGCCGAGCGGCACCCGGTGCCCGCCCGCCCCCGCGCCGGCCGGGGCCGCGCCGGTCCCGACCGTCGCCACCGGCGGGACGGCAGCCGCCGGCTCCGGGTCGGCCGCCACGGCCCCGTCGAGGTCGGCGCGGATCGCGGCGAGCAGGTCGGGGAGCCGGTCGTTGAGGAAGAAGTGCCCACCCTCGATCTCGTACAGGGTGAAGCCGGCGGCGGTGTGCTCCCGCCACGCGTCGCTGTGCTCCCGGCGGACGGCGCGGTCGTGCCGGCCGCTGAACGCCACGATCGGCACCGGCAGCGGCTCGCCCGGGATGTAGCGGTAGCTGTCGACCCGGCCGAAGTCGGCGCGCAACAGCGGCAGCAGCAGCTCGACCAGCTCGGGGTGCGCCAGCAGCTCGGCCGGCAGCCCGCCGCCGGCACCCAGGCGGCGCAGCAGCTCGTCGTCGTCCACCCCGGACAGCCCGTCGAAGAGGCTCGGCGCGGTGACGTGCGGGGCGCGGGCGCCGCCGACGTAGAGCCGCAGCGGCAGCGGACGACCGGCGCGGCGAAGCTCGCGGACCACCTCGAAGCCGACCCGGCCGCCCATCGAGTGGCCGTAGATCGCGTACGGGCCACGGACCCGGTCGGCGATGGCGGACGCGACGTCCACCACCCGGAACTCCGGGTCCTCGCTGATCCGGTTCTCCCGCCCGGGCAGCTGCACCGGCAGCACCTCGACGTCCGGCCCGATCTCCTCCTGCCACCGGCGGAAGACGCTCGCGCCGCCACCGGCGTAGGGCAGGCAGAACAGTTGCACCGGCGCCGGTTCACGGCGGCCGGCGGAGACGAACCAGTTCACCGCGCACCTTTCTGAGGGGGGTCGATCCAGTACCGCTGGCGTTGGAACGGATAGGTGGGCAGCCCGGCGCGCCGGACCGAGCCCTCGGGGTGCAGCGCCGCCCAGTCCACGTCCCGGCCGGCGACCCAGGCCGCCGCCAGCTCGCGCAGCTCGCCGGGCTCGCCGGCCAGCCGGGCGTCGGTGGCGAGCAGCTCGTCCAGCGCGGCGACGGCGCCGGCGGCGTCGCCCGCCACCACGGCCGCCCGGCAGCCGAAGGCGCGCCGGCCCAGGGCGAGGGTGGCGGCCACGTCGGCGAGCGCCGGGGCGGCCCCGGCGAGGTGCTGCCGCAGCCGGGTCAGCGCCGCCCGCAGCGCCGCCGGGGTCCGCGCCGACACCGGCAGCAGGTACGCGGGCGCCTCCGCGCCGTCGACCGGCTCGGCCGGGGGCGGCTGCTCGACCACCACGTGCGCGTTCGTGCCGCCCAACCCGAACGAGCTGACCCCGGCGACGCGACGGGTCACCTCGGGCCAGTCCCGCGCCTTGGTCGGCACGTAGAACGGACCGCCGGCCAGGTCGATCTCCGGGTGCGGGCGGGTGAAGTGCAGGTTCGGCGGGATGACGCCGTGCTGCACGGCGAGTACGGCCTTGATCAGCCCGGCGATGCCGGCGCCCGCGTCGAGGTGGCCGATGTTGGTCTTCACCGAGCCGAGCGCGCACGTCTCGGCGGGCCCGGTGCCGGCGTACACCTCATGCAGCGCGGCGACCTCGATGGCGTCGCCGAACGGCGTGCCGCTGCCGTGGGCCTCGATGAAGCGGACCTCACCGGGAGCGACCTCCGCCGCGGCGAGCGCGCCGGCGACGGCGGCGGCCTGCCCGGCGGGCCCGGGGACGGCGAACCCGGCGCGGTCGGCGCCGTCGTTGGTGACGGCCCAGCCGGGCAGGATCGCGTAGATCCGGTCGCCGTCGGCCTGGGCGTCGGCGAGCCGGCGCAGGGCGACCACACCGGCGCCGGAGCCGAAGCCGGCGCCGGCGGCGGCCTCGTCGAAGGCGCGGCAGCGGCCGTCGGGGGAGGCCAGACCGCCGGGGGTGTGCCGGTAGCGGGGCCAGGTGACGTTCACCCCGCCGGCCAGGGCGATGTCGCACTGGTAGTCGGCGAGGCTCTGCGCGGCGAGGCAGACCGCGACCAGCGAGCTGGAGCAGGCGCTCTGCACGGCGACCGCCGGCCCGGTCAGGCCCAGCCGGTAGGCCACCTGCCCGGGCAGGTGGTCGGTGAACTGTCGGCCGACGAGCCGGGCCTCCCAGTCGTCGGGGTCGACGTCGCCGACCACGGCCGGGTTGTCCATGAGGTGGAACAGGAAGTACCGGTTGGCGGAGGTGGCGGCGTAGACGCCGACCAGCCCGGGGAACCGGGCCGGGTCGTGCCCGGCGTCCTCCAGGGCCTCCCAGGCCGTCTCGAGGAAGAGCCGGTGCTGCGGGTCGGTGCGGGCCGCCTCGTCGGCGCCGAAGGAGAAGAACTCGGCGTCGAAGTCGGCCACCCCGTCCAGCCGGCCGGCCGCCTTGACGTGCCGGGGGTCGGCGCGCAGGCCGGGGCCGATGCCGAGGGCGGCCAACTCCTCGTCGCTGTGGTCGTGGATGGAGTCCACGCCGGCGCAGAGGTTCCACCAGAAGGTGCCGACGTCGGGCGCGCCCGGGAACCGGCCGGCGAGGCCGACCACGGCGATCTCGTCGCCCGTGTACTCCCGGGCGGCGGTCGCCGGGGCGACCGGGGCGGGCACGGCCGGCGCGCGGACCGGCTCCGGCGGGGTGTCGACCAGCCGGGCCTGGGCGGCCACGGTCGGGTGCTCGAAGAGCCGCAGCATCGGCAGCCGCACCCCGAACCGCTCGGCGAGCCGCTGCTGCACCCGACCGAGCAGCAGCGACTGGCCGCCGACTTCGAAGAAGCTGTCGGAGCGGCCGACGGCTGGGCGGCCGAGCACCTCGCACCAGATGTCGTGCACGATCCGCTCGGTGGGTGTGGCCGGCGCCTCCCCGGCGGGCACGTCCCGGGCCGGGTCGGGCAGCGCCCGCTCGTCGATCTTGCCGGTGACGGTGAGCGGGAACTCGTCGACCACCACCACCGCGCGCGGCAGCGCGTACTCCGGCAGCCGTCGGGCGAGGGCGTCGCGCAGGGCCACCGGGTCCAGCGCGGCACCGCCCGGCCGGGCGTACGCGAGCAGCTCGCCGTCGCGCGCGATGGCGCGGACCGCGGCGACGCCCGGCTGGTCGGCGAGCACGGCCTCGATCTCGGTCAGCTCGACGCGGAACCCGCGCACCTTCACCTGCCGGTCGAGCCGGCCGAGGCAAACGAGGTCGCCGCCGGACAGCCGCGCGCCGAGGTCCCCCGTCCGGTACGTCGGCACGCCGTCGGGGTCGACGGCGAACCGGTCGCTGTCCTGGCCGAGGTAGCCGGGGGCGAGGTGCCGGCTGCGCACCACGATCTCGTCGCCCTCGCCGAGGCGCAGCTCGTACCCGGGCAGCGCCGTGCCGATCGGCAGCGGCCCGGTGGCGGCGGGGTCGGCGTCGGCGAGCGGCAGCGCGTACCGGGCGGCGAAGGTCATCTCCGTGGCGCCGTAGCCGTTGACCAGCACGCAGTCGGGGGCGAAGCGGTCCCGCCCGCGGGCCGCGTCGGCGTGGGTGGCCTGCTCGCCGCCGAGTAGCACGGCCCGCACCCGGTCGAGGCGGGGGCCGGGGGTGTCGAGCAGGAAGCGGTAGACGGTCGGGGTGGAGTGGTAGACGGTGACCCCGTGCCGGGCGAGCTGCTCGACGGCGTGGGCGAGGCCGTGCCGGCGCAGCTCCACCGGAACGACGGCGGCCCCGGCGAGCAGCGCCGGGTAGAGGTCGGGGATCGCCGCGTCGAAGCTGAACGAGGCGAGCAGGCTGAGCCGGTCCTCCGGGCCGATGTGGAGGGCCGCGATCTGGTTGTCCACCACGTGCAGCAGGTTGCGGTGGGTCTGGCCGACCGCCTTCGGCACGCCGGTGGAACCGGAGGTGAACAGCACGTACGCCAGCGCGTCCGGGTCGACGGGCACGGGCCGCAGCGGCGCGGCCGAAAGGTCGTCGACGGTCAGCACCTGGACGGCCGGCCGGTCGGCGGTGAGCCGGCGGGCCAGCCCGGCGTGCTCGACTCCACACAGGACGGTGTCGACCTCCGCGGCGGCGAGCATGTGCCGCAGCCGCTGCTCCGGGAAGCCCGGATCCAGCGGCACGTACGCGCACCCGGCGGCGAGCGTGCCGAGGATGGCGGTGATGGTCGCGGGCCCGTGCCCGGTGAGCAGGGCGACCCGGTCGCCCGGCCGGCACCCGGCCGCGGCGAGGGCGGCGGCGTGCCCGCCGGCGGCGCCGGCGAGCGCGGCATAGCTGAGCGGGGCGGCCTCGCCGAGGACGGCCGGCTGATCGGGCTGGCGGGCGGCGACAGCACCGAAACGATTGACTACCGTCGGTTCTGCCATGTCAGCGCGCGGTGGCGGACCCGCTCATGGACAGCGCGCAGCGTTCGACAAACGCAACCATCGATCCCCCCCAGGACTTCACAATGGAAGCAGCATAAGGCTCGATGCCTGGCGGGAAAGATCATCGTTTAGAGTCCAGCCGAACAGTCGACGGACACCTCACGCAACGGATGGGGAAAACCGTCCGATCATCCCTCTAGCGCATAGAGGAGTTTCCGTCTACTTGCGAGCCGGCCGGTGATTCTTCGGCCAAACGGCACGTGAACCTTCAGTCTTCCTGCGATCCGGGTCGATGTCCACAGACGACTTTGTGAACGGCGGATGACAGGCTGGGTCGTCAGCTGTCATATGGCGGGCGGGGGATCGGCTGGCTCGTGCCGTCGAAGTCCCCGGGCAGCCGGGCGACCATGTCGCGGAACTCGTCGACGGTGACCGCCTCCCGCAGGGTGGCGAAGACGGCGCCGGTGCCGACCCGGGCGGTGGCCTCGTCCACCCCGGCCCGCTCCCCCACGCGGCGCAGGAACTCCGCCGGTCCGAGGGGGGCCGGCCGGCCGTCGGCGGGGTCGGGCACGGCCAGGTAGCCGTCCAACTCGTCGGGGAGGTGCCCGGCCAGGTCGCCCGACCGGCCGCCGGTCATCCGCTCCACCATCGTCTGCAGCACGGCGCGGGCGATCGCGGCGGACTGCGCGGTCGACAGCCCCGCCCGGCGGGACACCGCGTCGACGAATAGGGGAAACCGCACGGCGCCCTCCTGTCGTCACCGGCCCCGCGCATACCCGCGCCCGCCGCCGGCAAACGGCGCCCCCGCCCACCGGGTCGGGCGGTGGACTCAGCCGGCGGGGTCGTCGGCGAGGACGTCGAGCAGCAGCGCGGCGGTCCAGCCGAAGGCGGGCGAGCCGAGCCCGGCGCCGGTGTCCGGGTGGAAGTACTCGTGGCAGCCGGAGCGAGCCGCCAACTCGATCATCGAGTCGCGCAGGCCGGCCGCCAGGTCGGGACGGCCGTGGGTGAGCAGCCCCCGGCGCACCAGCCAGTTGACGTTCATCCAGCTCGGCCCGCGCCAGTAGCGCAGCGGCTCGAAGTCCGGCGCCGTGCGGTCGTGGCTGGGCAGCGGCCGGTCCATCCGGGCGGCCAACCCGAACCGCGGCGAGCACGCCTCGGCGACCAGCGCCGTGGCCTGCCGGGCGGGCAGGTCGGGCAGGATCAGCGGGACGAGGCCGAGCACCGTCCGGGCCGGCACGAGGCGGTCGGCGCGCAGGTCCCGGGGCTGGAATGTACCGGTCGTGGGGTCGTACAGCCGGCGCACCAGGGCCTCGGTGATCCGGGCGGCGCGCTCCCGGTGCGGGCCGGGGTCGGCCCCGACCACCGGCGCGATCCGGGCGAGCGCGTGCTCGGCGGCGCCCATCGCCGCGTTGAACAGCGGACACTCCACGAGGAACGGATGGTGGGCCGCCAGTTCCGCGTCGCGGTAGCGGTGCTGCCGGTAGGACGCCACGATCGCGACGTAGCGCGCGTAGTCGAGGTCGGTGGGGCGGTGCGCCGCGTCGGCGTGCGCGGTGTCGTGCCGGCGGTACGCGCGCATGACGGCGGCGTCGGCGGGAACCGCCGCCATCGGCGCGTCCCAGGCGGGGCTGTTGTCCAGCCCGGACTCCCACGGGTGGACGATGCAGGCCAGCCCGCCCCCGCCGACGTCCCGGCGGGTGGCCAGGTAGCGCTGCTGCGCCACCAGCCCGGGATAGAGCCGGCGCAGCGCGGCCCGCCCGTCCGTCGAGGGGCACCGGCGGTACGCCAGCCACGCGGCGGGCGCGTGCACCGGCGGCTGGACCAGCCCGGACGTGGCGACGGCCGGGGCGCCCTCGGCGAGGGCCGAGTCCCAGAACTCCGGCCCCGGAAAGTACGAGCCGACCCGCAGCGCCGGGTTGAACACGATGTGCGGCACCCGCCCGTCAGCCCACTGGGCCCGGAACAGGCTCGCCAGCTCCCGCCAGGCGCGGTCGGAACGGACGTGGGCCCAGCCGAGCGCGATGAACGCCGAGTCCCAGCTCCACTGGTGCGGGTAGAGGGTGCGCGAGGGCACGGTGTGGTCGTGCTCCCAGTTGCCGTCGAGGGTGGCGACGGCGAGCTGGCGCAGCGCCCCGCCGTCCCGGGCCCCGCCGTCCCGGGCCCCGCCGTCCCGGGCCCCGCCGTCCCGGGCCCCGCCGTCCCGGGCGCGGCAGTCGGCGGCCGTCCCGGTGTCCGGGCCGCCGTCCGCGGTGTCGGTGCTCATGCCGCCGCCTGCCGGGGCTGCGCATGTCGGAGCACGGCGGCGGCCTGGTGCAGGGCCCGGACCGGATCACCCCGCAGCCGGCACTCCAGCGCCAGCCAGCCCCGGTAGTCGATCTCCAGCAGGGTGCGCACCAGGGCCGGCCAGTCGAGGTGGCCGGCGCCCGGCTGGTAGCGGTTGGAGTCGCTGACCTGCACGTGCCCGAGATAGGGCGCGGCGGCGCGCAGCGCCCGGTGCACGTCGTCCTCCTCGATGTTCATGTGGAAGGTGTCCGCCACCACGCGCACCGAGGGCAGCCCGACGGCCGCGCAGAGGGCCACCGCGTCGTCGAGCCGGTTGACCATGTGGTCCTCGTACCGGTTCAGCGGTTCCAGGAAGAGGGTGACCCCCTCGGCGCGGGCGTGCTCGCCCAACTCGCCGAGGGCGTCGAGGAGCACCTGCCGGTCACCGGCGGGCGAGCGGGGCGGCTCGAACGGCGGCAGCCGCCGGGAGAACATCCCCCACGCCGCCGGGGTCATCGCGCCGACGCCGCCGAGCTCGGCGATCACCGAGAGCTGCGAGCGCAGGTTGCGCACCGCGTCGCGGGACCGCTCGGGGTCGAAGTCGCCGATGAAGTGGTCCATCTCGACGCAGACGGTGGGCATGACCACCCCGGCCGCCCGGGCGCGACGCAGCTCGGGCAGCCGGCGGGCAAGGCCGAGGTCGCCCCGGCCGCGCAGCTCGATCGCGTCGTAGCCGAGCGCGGTGGCGAGCGCGTACTTCTGGATCAGGTCGGTGCCCGGCAGGAGCTGCTCCTGACAGGCCAGTGGGATCGTCAAGGGAACCTCAGCACCACTTGGAGGGCGTCACCGTCACCGCGGTCGAGCAGCGCCAGCGCGTCGGCCACCGCGCTGGCGTCCACGACGTGGCTCACCAGCGGCAGCGGGTCGACGCTGCCCTCGGCCACCAGGTCCATGAAGGTGTGTGCGACACGGGCTCCGGTCCACCGGCCGGCCATGGCGGGCGCCGGGGTCGGCCCGGAGACCTGGGCCGCCACCAGCTGGATCCGGTTGTGGTGGAACTCCTCACCCAGGCCGAGCCCGTCGGCCTGCCCCTGGTAGAAGCCGGCGGCCACGACGCGGCCGGCGTGGGTGGTGGAGCGGATCGCCTCGTGCAGCGCCGGGTAGGCCCCGGACAGCTCCAGGCAGACGTCCGCGCCCCGGCCGCCGGTGGCCCGACGCAGCACGGCCGCGGCCGACTCGGCGCCCGCGTCGACCGCGATGCGCGCGCCGAGGCGGGTGGCGTGGGCCAGCCGGGCGGGCACCCGGTCGACGGCGACCACCCGGGCGCCGGAGAGGGCGGCGAGGCGGGTGGCGAGCAGCCCGATGACGCCCTGCCCGAAGATGCCGACCCAGTCGCCGAGGTGCAGGTCGCCGGCGAGCACGGCGGTGAGGGCGATCGCCCCGGGGCGGGCGAAGACGGCCGCAAGCGGATCCAGCCCGGCGGGCAGCGGATGCACCGCCTCGGCGGCCACGACCGCCTCGGCGCGATGCCCCCAGATGCCCCACACCGCCTCCCCCGCCCGCCGGTCGGCCACGTCGGGCGCGACCTCGACGACCTCGCCGACCTCCTCGTAGCCGAAGCCCACCAGCGGGTACGGCACGGAGGTCTGCCGGGGCACGAACATCCGGCTGACGTCGTCCCAGTCCTTGCTCAGCCGGGGGTTGCTGCCCCGGTAGAGGGTGAGCTCGGTGCCGGCCGAGATGCCGGAGTAGCAGGTGCGAACGCGGACCTGACCGGGCCCGAGCGGATCCGGGGGGCAGGGCTCGAGGCTGATCCGTCGAGGCCCGGCCAGAGAGACAACCCAGTTGACCATGAGTCACATCCCGGTAGCACTGGGTTCCATCGTAGGCACAAAATCGGTATATGTCTTGTAATTGATCAATCGAAGGCGTTGAATCCCTTGTATACCCTTCGAGAGGAGTGCCATCGATGTCAGCACCTCCGATGCGGATACTCGCCGCCACCCTGATCATGGCAGTCACCGGGGCCGGCCTGCTGGCCTGCGGCGACGAGGAAACCGACAGCGACAGCAAGAAGATCACCGTGTGGAGCCTGGAGGACGTGGCCGACCGGGTCACCGCCACCAAGGCGATCATCGCGGACTTCACCGCCCGGACCGGGATCACGGTCGACCTGGTCACCGTTAACGAGGACCAGTTCCCCTCGCTGATCGCCTCCAGCGCCGCCGCCGGCGAGTTGCCCGACGTGGTCGGCTCGGTGTCGCTGGCCGGGGTACGCACCCTCGCCGGCAACGAACTGCTGCACCCCTCGGCGAACGCGGAGGTCGTCGAGGCGCTCGGCCGGCAGACGTTCTCGCCGCGCGCGCTCGAGCTGACCGCCGACGACGGCAAACAGCTCTCCGTGCCCAGCGACGGCTGGGGTCAGCTGCTCGTCTACCGCAAGGACCTGTTCGACGCCGCCGGGCTGCCCGCCCCCGACACGTACGAGAGGATCGCCGCCGCCGCCACGAAGCTGAACACCGGCGGCGTCGCCGGCATCACCGCCGCCACCGCCCCCGGCGACGTGTTCACCCAGCAGACCTTCGAGCACCTGGCGTTGGCCAACAACTGCCAGCTCACCGACGACTCCGGGGCCGTAAGACTGGACTCCCCCGAGTGCGTCGAGGCGTTCCGGTTCTACGGCGACCTCATGCGCACCAGCTCCGTGAAGGGCGCGCAGGACGTGGACACCACGCGGGCCACCTACTTCGCCGGCAAGGCGGCCATGCTCATCTGGTCGCCGTTCATCCTCGACGAGCTGGCCGGGCTGCGCAACGACGCCAGGCCGACCTGCCCACAGTGCCAGGCCGACCCGACGTACCTGGCGAAGAACAGCGGCTTCGTCACCGCGATCAAGGGCCCGAACGGCGCCGCGCCGGCCCAGTACGGCGAGATCAGCTCGTGGGCCGTGCTCGACGGCGCCGCCGGCGACTCGGCGAAGTCCTTCGTGGAGCACATGCTCGGCGACGCCTACCCACGCTGGTTCGGCATGTCCCCCGAGGGGCGCTTCCCCGTCCGCAAGGGCACCGCGGCCGAGCCGGAGAAGTTCCTCACCGCCTGGAACGCCAGCCAGGCCGGGGTGGACGCCAAGAAGCCGCTCGCCGACGTGTACGGCGAGGAGGTGCTCGCCGGCCTGCGGCGCAGCCCGGACACCTTCCAGCGCTGGGGCCTCACCCAGGGCCAGGGCAAGCTGGTCGGCGCGATCCTCGGCGAGCTGCCCGTGCCCAAGGCGCTGAACGACGTGGTCGCCGGCAAGACCGACGCCGCCGCGGCCGCCGGCCGGGCGAAGAAGGACGTGGAGGCGATCAAGGCGGGCGTCAATTGACCACCGCCGCGCCGGGCACCGGCCGCTCCCCCACCCGGGATCGGCCGGCCCCGGCCCCCCGCCGGCGACCGCTGACCCTGCGCCGCCGGGAGGCCCGCGCCGGGCTGGCGCTGGTCGCCCCGACCCTGCTCGTCGTCGTCGCGGTCATCGGCGTCCCCATCGTCTGGACCGTCGTGCTGGCCTTCCAGCGGGTACGCCTCGCCACGCTGCGCCGCACCGGGCTCTTCGGCGAGTTCACGATGGACAACGTCGAGCGGGTCCTGAACACCCCGGGCTTCGCCGACACCCTCTGGACCACGCTGGTCTACAGCGTGGCCAGCACCGCCGGCTCGATCCTGCTCGGCCTGGTGGCGGCGCTCGTCGTACGCCGGCCGTTCCGGGGCCGCACGCTCGTGCGCGCGTCGATGCTGCTGCCGTACGTGGCGCCGGTGGTCGCGGTCACCTTCGTCTGGCAGGTGATGCTCGACCCCCAGCTCGGCGTCGTCAACGACTGGGGTCGGCGCTTCCTCGGCTGGGACACCCCGGTGCCGTTCCTGTCCCAGGAGTCGACGGCCCTGGCCACGGTCATCGCGTTCGAGGCGTGGCGCTACTTCCCGTTCGCGTTCCTGTTCCTGCTCGCCCGGCTCCAGGCGGTGCCCGGCGAGCTGGAGGAGGCCGCCCGGGTGGACGGGGCCACCCCCACCCAGCGGTTCCGGCACATCCTGCTGCCGCAACTGCTGCCGGTGATCGGCCTGCTGGGCGTGCTGCGGTTCATCATGACGTTCAACAAGTTCGACGACGTCTATCTGCTCACCGGCGGGGCGGCCGGCACCGAGGTGGTCAGCGTCCGGGTCTACGAGTTCCTGACCGCGCGGACGGACATCGGCGCGGCGGCGGCGCAGGCGGTCGTGCTCGCGGTGGTGCTGATCGTGTTCGTGCTGGTGTACCTGCGCTTCTTCGGTGGACGGAGGGTCGACTGATGGACCGGGACCGGATCGAGACGGTGGGCCTGCGCTGGCTGCGCCGGCTGGTGGTCGCCACGTTCCTGCTGGTCACCGTCTTCCCCTTCTACTACATGCTGGTGCTCTCGGTGCGCCCCATCGAGCGGCTGCTGCTCGACCCCGGCTCGCTGGTGGTGGGCCTCGGCGAACTGACCTTCGACACGTACGCCGAGGTGGTCAGGGCCGCCGACGACGGCGGCCAGGGCTTCCTCACCTTCATGCGCAACAGCGGCCTGGTCGCCGTCGCGGCGACCCTGCTCACGCTGGCCGTGGCGATCCCCGGCGCGTACGCCGTCGCCCGGCTGCGGTTCTTCGGCCGGCGGCAGGTCGACTTCCTCTTCCTGGCGGTCTACCTCTTCCCGTCGATCGTCATCGCGATCCCGCTCTTCGTGGTCTTCACCCGGGCCGGGCTGCGCGGCTCGCTGCTGGGCCTGGTGCTGGTCTACATCTCGCAAACCCTGCCGGTCTCGGTCTACATGCTGCGCAACTACTTCGAGACCATCCCCGTCAGCCTGG
This sequence comes from Micromonospora sp. NPDC047620, assembly GCF_043205005.1. Classification (NCBI taxonomy): domain Bacteria; kingdom Bacillati; phylum Actinomycetota; class Actinomycetes; order Micromonosporales; family Micromonosporaceae; genus Micromonospora; species Micromonospora sp. NPDC047620. Next base: position 56,444 of record NZ_JBIDDG010000021.1, read on the forward strand.
AGGAGTCCGCGGCCATCGACGGCGCGGGGCGGCTCGGCATCATCCGTCGGGTCAGCCTCCCACTGGCGGCGCCGTCCATCATGGCGGTCGCCCTGTACGACTTCATGATCGCCTGGAACGAGTTCCTCTTCGCCCTGCTCTTCCTGGTCGACAAGCCGAACCGGTGGACGGTGTCGCTGGGGCTGGCGCAGCTGGCGGACGGGGTCGAGGTGCCGAAGACGGTACTGATGGCCGGTTCGGTGATCCTCACCCTGCCCATCGTGATCCTCTTCTTCGCCAGCGAACGGCTGCTCACGGAGGGGCTCACCAGCGGCGCCGAGAAGGGCTGAGGCGGGGCGGGGTTGCCGCGCGGCGGCCGCCGGCCAAGGATGTCCCGGGTGGAAGCCTCCCCCGACACCGACACCGGCGTCCCGCCCGCTGCGGCCCCGCCCGGCGTCGGCCTGACCGGCGCGGCGCCGGACGGCGCGGCGCCGGACGGCGTCGATCCGGTTGACCGGAGCCCCGGCCGCCGGGCGGCCCGGCTGGTCACGGAGGTCCTCGCGCCCAGCGTGCTGGTCACCGTCATGCCGCTGGTGGTGGCGGCCCGCGCCACCGGCAGCCTCGGCGGCGTGCTGCGCTGGGGCGGCGCCGCCCTGGTCTTCTGCGCGGTGATCCCGGTCGGCGTGGTGCTGTACGGCGTACGCCGGGGCTGGCTGACCGACCGGCACATCGGCGACCACACGCAGCGGCTGCGCCCCCTGGCCCTCGGGCTGGCCTCCGTCGCGGTCGGCATCGCGCTGCTGGCCGCCCTCGACGCGCCCCGGCTGCTGGTCGCGCTGATGGTCGCCACCCTCGTCAACGGGGCAGTCGTCACGGCGGTCAACCGCTGGTGGAAGCTCAGCGTGCACGCCGCCACCGCCGCCGGTTCGGTGGCCGTCCTCGTCCTGGTCCTCGGTCCCGCGCTGCACGCGCTCTGGTCGCTGGTCGTCGCGGTGGCCTGGTCGCGGGTGCGCCTGCGCGACCACACGGTGCCCAGGTGGTCGCCGGGACGGCCGCCGGCGCCCCGCTCACCGCCGCGACATTCCTCGCGCTGACCTGACCCGCGCCGGCCGGCGCCACGGGCCGGGCGTGGCGGCGCGCGCCGTAAAGCGGTCGCCCGGCCGCCCGCTCGGCGGATGCTGGACCCGCCGGCCCCGGACCCCTGCGCGGCGCACCCGCCCTCCGGCACCTGCCGCGCGGTGCACCCGCCCTCCGGCACCCGTGAGCGTGATCCCGTCGGCGCAGGTGTGCCCGCCGCCGGAGGGCCGGCCGGATCCGGCTACGGTGGCGGCATGGGAAAGCCGACCCGTTGGGTGACCGAGACCGGTCCGGAGCACTCGCAGTGGTACATCGACCGGTTCCGCCGGCTGGCCGCCGAGGGGGCGGACCTGGCCGGCGAGGCCCGGCTGGTTGACGCCCTGGTCGCGCCGGGATCCCGGATCCTCGACGCCGGCTCCGGCACCGGCCGGGTGGGCGCGGCGCTGGCCGCCCGGGGGCACGCGGTCGTCGGCGTGGACGCCGACCCGGCGCTGGTGGAGGCCGCCAGCGCCGACCACCCGGGCCCGCGCTGGCTGGTGGCCGACCTGGCCGAGCTGGACCTGGCGGCGGCCGGGGAGCCGGAGCCGTTCGACGCGGTGGTCGTCGCCGGCAACGTGCTGGCCTTCGTGGCCCCCGGCACCGAGCGGGACGTGCTCCGCCGGATCGCCGCCCACCTGCGGCCCGACGGCGTGGTGGCGGTGGGCTTCGGCACCGACCGGGGCTATCCGCTCACCGACTTCGACGCCGACGCCGTCGCCGCCGGGCTGCGGCTGGAGCACCGCTTCGCCACCTGGGACCTGCGCCCCTGGCGCGACGACGCCGACTTCGCCGTCACCGTGCTGCGCCGCCCCGCCGCCTGAGCCCGACCCGCCGCCTGGGCCGTCGCGTCGCCGGAGCCGCCCCGCCGCCTGAGCCGGGGCTTCGCCGGCCGGGTCAGGTGGGGGTGGCGACGACCCGCGCGGCGGCGGGGTCGAGCGTGGCGCCGGCGGGCACCAGGCTGACCAGGCCCGCCGGCAGCCGCAGCGGCCGGACGTCGCGGTAGCCGAGCATCCCGCGCACCTCGCCGCCGGCGAGCACGTACCGCCGTCCCACGTCGGTCACCACGGAGACCGCGCCGCCGGGCGCGCCCGGCGCCGCGACCGATTCGACCACCGCGCCCCGGCCCGGCTCCACCACGACGTGGTCCGCGCGCACCCCGCCGCCCGACGGAGGCGGGGTGCGCGGCGCGGCGGCGAGGTCGGGCAGCCCCACGCCGAGCCTGACCTCGGTCGCGCCGCCGTCGTCACCGACCCGGACGCAGAGCGCGGACCCGTCGGGCGCGGCCAGGCGGGGCGGCACGGTCGGCGGAGCGGTCGGGCCGGTCGGCGCGAGGTCGGGCAGCTTCGGCAGCGCGGCGAAACGTCCGAGGGTGATCGGCTCCGGTTCGCCCTGCCCGGTGCGGGCGAGCAGCAGGCCGGCCTGCAACTCGGTGATGCCCGCCAGGCCGTCCCGCAACGCGACGGCGTACTGCCGGCCCCCGCCGGAGTTGCGTACCAGGTAGACGTCGCCGATCCGCGCCCCGGACACCCGCGCCGAGCGTTCCCCCTCGGCGGGCAGGGCCAGCGGGGCCAGGTCGGCGCCCGCGGGCAGGCTGTTGAGCAGCGCCGGGGCCGCCGGGACCGCCCGGGCCCGGGTGGCCGCCAGGGCGGCCAACACCCGGTTGGGGTCGCGCAGCAGGTAGCGACGCTGATGCCAGACCAGGTGCAGCGCGCCGTCGGGGTGGCGCAGCAGCAGCGCGTCCTCGCCGAGCGCCCGGCCACCGTCGCCGGCCACGCCGATCAGCAGCGCCGACCGCGGCGTCGCCCGGTTGTCCTCGGCGGCCGCCACGGAGCAGACCGTCCACGGCGCGGTCGACAATCGTCCGGGCGCGGGCAGCGAGTCGGGGGCGTCGGCGATGCCCAGCGGCAACCCGCGCGGCACCCCGTCGATGGCGCGGCGGGAGACGAGCACGGTCTTCGGCCGGTCCGCACCGATGATCAGCAGGGCCGACGCGTAGTTGAGCACCGGGTGCAACTTCTGCTCCCGGTAGACGAAGCGGGCCCCGGACTCCTTCTCGACGATCACCGCGCCCGGATCGCGCCAGCTGCTGCCCCCACCGGCGAAGAGGCCGTAGAGGGCGAAACCGCCCAGGCCGATGGCCGCGACCAGGACGCTGGCCAGGGCCGCGCCGGCCAGCCGCCGGAACGGCGACTGCGCCGGGTCGGTCTCCCGCATCACCAGGGCGGCGACCGCCCGCTGGACGGTGAACTGGTACGAGTGCAGCTGGTCCTGCCGCGACGGCATGGGATCCCTTCCGGTGGTGCGGTCGGGCCACAGGATATGCGTTCCGTCGATGTCCCGAGGACCCTGCGTCGCGGCGGCACGGCCCCCGCCTTCGCCGGCGTCTCCCCGGGTGGGCGCTCCGGCGGATCAGGCCAGGCCAGGCCAGGCCAGGCCAGGCCAGGCCAGGCCAGGCCAGGGGAGCATGCCGTGGCCTGGCACCTGTCGTACCCCCGGGGGTAGCATGGCGTCGTCGGGTACCCCCAGGGGTATAGTCGGTGACGAGGAGGTGCGGGGTGAGGCTTCGACCCGAGATGACGAGCGACGCGCTGACCCGCCTGAAGCGGGCCCGGGGGCAGCTCAACGCGGTCATCGAGATGATGGAGACCGGCCAGGACTGCCGCGACGTGCTGACCCAGCTCGCCGCGGTGTCGAAGGCGATCGACCGGGCCGGTTTCAAGATCATTGCATCCGGGATGCGGCACTGCAACGCCGCCCGCGAGCGCGGCGAGGCGCCGGAGATGACCGAGGAGGAGCTGGAGAAGCTCTTCCTCTCGCTGGCCTGAGCAACTCGGCACGAAGCACGGCCACCCACGTCGCGTGACAGCGACGTGGGTGGGTAAGCAGTAGGCACACGTCGACAACCGCGGACGTGTGCCCGTCGGATACCCCCCGGTGTATAGATCCCACAAGGAGCACGGCAATGGCAGTTGAGGTGTCCGTCATCGCGACGTCCTCGCTCGGCGACCGCAGTTACCTGGCCTCCGACGGCGCGGTGGCGATCGTCGTCGATCCCCAGCGCGACATCGACCGGGTCATGTACCTCGCGGGCGCCAAGGGTGTGCGCATCACCCACGTGGTGGAGACCCACATCCACAACGACTACGTCTCCGGCGGCCTGGAACTGGCCCGGCTGACCGGCGCCGACTACCTGGTCGCCGCGGACGACGAGGTCAGGTTCGACCGGACCCCGGTCGCCGACGGTGACACCGTGCCCGTCTCCGGCGCGATGCGGCTTCGGGTGGTGGCGACGCCGGGGCACACCTTCCACCACCTGTCGTACGCGCTCGACGAGGCCGACGACGGCGGCTGGCGGCCGGCCGGGGTGTTCACCGGCGGCTCGCTGCTCTTCGGCACCACCGGCCGCACCGACCTGCTCGGCGCGCAGCACGCCCACGAACTCGCCCACCACCAGCACGCGTCGGCGAAACGGTTGGCCGACCTGCTGCCCGACGGGGCCGAGGTGTGGCCGACCCACGGATTCGGCAGCTTCTGCTCGGCCAGCCAGGCCGACGCGCCGGAGTCGACGATCGGCCGGGAGAAGCGGGCCAACCCCGTGCTGCGACTGGCCGCCGACGAGTTCGTCACCGAGACCCTGGCCGGCCTGGACGCCTACCCGGCGTACTACGCCCACATGGGCGTGGCGAACCTCGCCGGCCCGGCGCCCGTGGACCTCACCCCGGTCGCCCGGGCCGACGCCGCCGCGCTGCGCGAGCGGATCGCCGACGGCCAGTGGGTCGTCGACCTGCGGCACCGCAAGGCGTACGCCGCCTCGCACCTGGCCGGCACCGTCAGTCTCGGGCTGGACGGCCCGATGTCGACCTGGCTCGGCTGGCTCGTCGACTGGGGCACACCGATCACCCTGCTCGCCGAGACGCCGGGGCAGGTCGCCGACGCCCAGCGCGAACTGGTCCGCATCGGCATCGACCGGCCGGCCGCCCAGGCCACCGGGACGGCCGAGCAGTGGGCCGCCGACCCGGGGCAACTGCGGGACCTGCGGGCCGCCGACTTCCCCGCGCTGGCCGCCGCCCGCGCCGGCAACACCCCGGCCGGGCTGCCCGCCCCGGACGTCGTGCTCGACGTCCGGATGACCAACGAGTGGCGCGCCGGCCACGTCGAGGGCGCCGTGCACATCCCCCTGCCCGACCTGCCGGCGCGGCTCGCCGAGGTGCCCCCGGGCGTGGTCTGGGTGCACTGCGGCTCCGGATACCGGGCCACCGCCGCCGCGTCGCTGCTGGCGAACGCGGGCCGCGAGGTCGTGGTGCTCGACGACGCGTTCGCCCGGGCCGAGGCCGCCGGCGTCGCCATGGTCGGCGGCGCCTGACCTGAACCTGGCCACCGGCCGCCGCGAACGGCGGTGGCCGGCCAGCCCCTGCGCCGGTCGGCCGCCGCAGACCGGCTTCGGCCGGCCGACCCCTGCCCGAGTCGGCCGCCGCGAACCCGCGGCGGCCGGCCGATCCCTGCCCAGATTCCGCACGACACATCCCGAATGAGGAAGAATGAGCACTTCGGAGAACGCCCGTCCCGCCGTCCTCGACGCCGCCACCCTGCGCGAGCTGATCGGCTCCGGCCGCGCGCCCCGCCTGCTGGACGTGCGCACCCCGGCGGAGTTCGAGACCGCACACATCCCCGGCGCCTACAACGTCCCGCTCGACATGCTCAAGGAGCACCGCGAGGAGCTGCGTAACCACCTCGACGAGGACGTGGTGCTGATCTGCCGCTCCGGCGCCCGCGCCACCCAGGCCGAGCAGGCCCTGACCGGGGCCGGACTGCCGAACCTCAAGGTCCTGGGCGGCGGCATGCTCGCCTGGCAGGCCGCGAACGCGCCAATCAAGCAGGGCGCCCCGCGCTGGGACCTGGAGCGACAGGTGCGGCTCGTCGCCGGGTCGATCGTCCTGGTCAGCATCCTGGGCTCGGTGTTCCTGCCCGGCCTGAAGTGGGTCGCCGGCTTCATCGGCGCCGGCCTCACCTTCGCCGCCGTCACCAACACCTGCGCCATGGGCATGCTGCTCGGCAAGCTGCCCTACAACCGGGGCGCCAGCTGCGACCTGGACACCGTCGTCGGCCAGCTGCGTGAGGGGTCGACAACCGGGCGGCGGTCGTGACCGGCGGCCTCGCGCTGACCGTCGGGCTGGCCGTCCTCATCGGGGTCAGCCTCGGCCTGCTCGGCGGCGGCGGCTCCATCCTCGCCGTACCGCTGCTGGTCTACGTCGCCGACCTGCCGCCGAAGGAGGCGATCGCCACCTCGCTGCTGGTCGTCGGGGTGACCAGCGCCGTGGCCGTGCTGCCCCACGCCCGCGCGGGCCGCGTCCGGTGGCGGACCGGCCTGGTCTTCGGGGCCGCGGGCATGGCCGGCGCGTACGCCGGAGGCCGCCTCGCCGCGTTCGTCCCGGCCGCGGTCCTGCTCGCCGGCTTCGCCCTGATGATGCTCGCCACCGCGACGGCCATGATCCGCGGCCGGCGCGACCGCGGCGGCGGCCGGCCCGTGCCGCACGAGCTGCCGGTGCTGCGGGTGGTGCTCGACGGCGTCGTGGTCGGCCTGGTCACCGGCCTGGTCGGCGCCGGCGGCGGCTTCCTGGTCGTCCCCGCCCTCGCCCTACTCGGCGGCCTGCCGATGCCGGTCGCGGTCGGCACCTCGCTCGTGGTCATCGCGATGAAGTCCCTCGCCGGCCTGGCCGGCTACCTGTCCACCGTCGACGTCGACTGGGGCCTGGCCGCCGCGGTCACCGCCGCCGCCGTGGCCGGCAGCCTCGCCGGCGGCCGGCTCGCCGGGCACGTCCCGGAGGTCGTGCTGCGCAAGGCGTTCGGGTGGTTCGTGGCGGCGATGGGCGTCTTCGTCCTCGGCCAGCAACTCCCCGGGCAGGTGCGGACCAGCCCGCTGCTCTGGATCGTGGCGGGAGCGGTGGCCGCCGCCGCGGTCGGCGTGCTGCTGCACAACCGCCGGCGCCGCGCCCGACCCGACCGACCCGGCGGACCCGACCGGCCCGGCGGACCCGACCGGCCCGGCGGACCCGACCGACCCGGCGGACCCGACCGACCCGGCGGACCCGACCGGCCCGGCGGACCCGACCGGCCCGGCGGACCCGACCGGCCCGGCGGACCCGACCGGCCCGGCGGACCCGACCGGCCCGGCGGAC
>NZ_JBIDDG010000021.1:63809-121218 GCF_043205005.1 Micromonospora sp. NPDC047620
CCCGGCGGACCCGACCGGCCCGGCGGACCCGACCGGCCCGGCGGACCCGACCGGCCCGGCGGACCCGACCGGCCCGGCGGACCCGACCGGCCCGGTCTGGGGGTGGCGCGCCCGTGACACCACCTGGGCCGGCGGGCGGAGTCGCGGGGCGACCCGGCGGGCCGGCGCCGCTCAGGGACGCAGGATCAGCCGGACGGGGTTTCCCTCCTTGGTGTGCACCCGCCGCACCGCCTCCTCCGCCTCGGCCAGCGGCAGCACGTCACTGATCGACGCGCTCAGGTCGAGCCGCTTCTGCCGGGCCAGGGACACCAGTTGCTCGACGTGCTCGGACTCCGAGCCGTAGTGGCCGAGCAGCGCCTGCTGGAAGTAGTTGAACGGGCTGTCCGAGGCGATCGTGACCGGCTTGTTGGCGATCCCGGCGAGCACCAGCCGACCCCGGCGGCCGAGCACGGTCAGCGCCTGCTCGCGGACCGGGGTCACCCCGGCGAAGTCGAACGCGACGTCGAGCCCCCGCCCGCCGGTCAACTCCAGCACGGCGTCGCGGAACCCGGGGTCAGCCGGGTCGAGCGCCGCGTCGGCGCCCAGCGCCGTCGCCCGGTCCCGCGCCGCCGCCAGCGGCTCCACCGCGATCACCGGGGCCGCGCCCACCAGGCGCAGCAGTTGGACGGCGTGCGCGCCCAGGCCGCCCACGCCCCACACCGCGACCGCCTCCCCGGGCCGGGTGCGCCCGGTGTCCCTCACCGCCGCCCAGGGGGTGGAGACCGCGTCCGGGATGATGCAGGCCTGCTCGAACGGCAGGTCGTCCGGGATCGGCACCACCGTGTCCTCGCGGGCCACGGCGTACTCGGCCCAGCCGCCGTCGTAGTCCACGCCCCGGGTGAACACGGTGCCGCGCCGGTCCCGCTCCCCCGCCTGGAGCAGCACCCGCTGGCCCGGCTCCCACCCCTCGACGTCGTCACCGAACGCGTCGACCACCCCGGCGACCTCGTGGCCCAGCGTCACCACGTCTCCGGGCAGGTAGAGCGGCGTGAGGGTGCCGTCGATCAGGTGCACGTCCGACAGGCAGACACCCGCCGCCTCGACCCTGATCCGCACCTGCCCGCGCTCCGGCTCCGGCACCGGCACCGACTCCATCCGCAGCACCCGGTCCGCCACGTGCAGCCGTCCGGCCAGCATGTCCGCCACAGTGTGCGCTCCCTGTCCGGCCCCCGGTCGGCGGCCCTCGACGAGCGCGCATACCCGGCCGGACGGAAGGAATGCGCGCCGGTGGCCGGCCCTCGGGGCGCCGCCCGGTAGCATCCGGCCCGTGGGCGTGCGATTCGAGGAACTGGCCTGGCGGGACACCCCGATCGGTCTCATCAGCCTGCGTCGGCGCCGCGACCCGTCGCTCGACGTCGAGGTGTACGAGGTCAAGCTCGACGACGAGTTCCTGATGTCCAGCCTCTTCCCCGTCGCGGAGATCGAGCTGGCCCGGCTGGGGCTGGCCCCGCTGGCCGGGCGCGACCTCGACGTGGTCGTCGGCGGCCTCGGCCTCGGCTACACCGCCCGCACGGCGCTCTCCGACGAGCGGGTCGGCTCGCTGCTGGTGGTGGAGGCGATCGAGGACGTCATCGACTGGCACCGCCGCGAGTTGCTGCCGTTCGCCGCCGGGCTGGCCGCCGACCCGCGTACCCGTTTCGCGCGGGCCGACTTCTTCGCCGCCGTCGCCGACGGCACCGGCTTCGACCCGCAGGCGCCGGGACGGCGGTTCCACGCCGTGCTCCTCGACGTCGACCACTCGCCGCGCAACGTGCTGCACCCCACCCACGCCGCCTTCTACACCCCGGACGGCCTGCGCCGGCTCGCCGCCCACCTGCACCCGGACGGGGTGTTCGCCCTCTGGTCGGACGACCCGCCCGACGCCGCGTTCGAGGAGGCGCTGGCCGCGGTGTTCCGTACCGCGCGGGCACACGTCGTCCCGTTCGCCAACCCGCTGACCGGCGGGGAGTCGACCAACACCGTATACGTCGCCCAGCTCTGACAGGCCACCTGACTAGGCGTTTTCGGGCGGTTCGCGCCGCATGGTGCGGGCCGAACCGGGAAGGCGGGCGGGGGCCGCGCGGCGCGGCCGGAGTCACGGGAGGTGGACATGCGGGCCATGCTCTGGGTCGTCGCCGTCATCGCCGGCGCGCTCGTCCTGCTCGGGCTGCTCCTCGAGGCGGTGCGCTGGCTGGTGGTCATCGGCGCGGTGGCGCTGCTCGCGGTCGTCGTGCTGGCGGTGGTCAAGGGGCGACAGGCGATGCACCACTCCGCCGGGCGCCGGTGACGTCGAGCGCAGCGGCCAACTCCTCGTCGTAGGTCGCGATCGGTCGCCCGTCGGCGGCGTAGGCGACAAGCCGGCCGTGGGCCATGGTCGCCGACCGGAACGAGAACGTCCGGGGCCCCGGATGGGCCGCCAGCAGCGGGATGACCCGGGGCGCGCCGCCGGGGGCGGAGTGGTATTCCAGCCGGGCCACCGCCGGCGACACCACCCCGTTGACCCGGACCTTGGTCTTTTCGCGCCGGGTGCCGAAGGTCACCGGGGCGTCGGTGCCGTACGCGGCGCACTGCACCGGGCCCCGGCAGACGAAGAAGTAGCGCGGATTGTCCACGTCGGACAGCGTGTACGCCTTGAACGTCGGGTCGGCGCCAGCCGGCAGCGGCTGCACGGCGAAGAACGCCACGGCCAGCGCGGCGGTGGTGCCCACCCGCAGCCAGCCACGGGCCGCCCGGGGCCGCCGGCCCGCGCCCGCCACGGCCAGTGCCGCCCCGCCGAACCCGGCCAGGCAGAGCACCCCGACGCCGAGCGCCCGGGCGTTCTCGAAGAGGAACTGGATCCCGGGGGTCGTCGAGACCGGGGCCAGCACCACCCCCAGCGAGACCACCATCGCCACCAGCAGCGCGCCGCCGGCCACCCGCCGGGCGATCCCCTCGGCGCCGATCAGCAGCATCGCCGCCAGCACCGGCCAGATCTGGTGGTGGGTCCAGGACACCGGGGACGCGGCGACGGTGGCGCACCCGACGAGCACGGCGGCGTGCCCGGGCCGCCCGTGCGCGGCGAGGTGCCGCGCCCGCAGCAGGGCCACCCCGCAGAGAACGGCCACCAGGGCCGCCCAGAGGAGCGGCAGGGACGCCTCGTCGAGCCCGATCCGCAGCAGCATGCCGTGCACCGACTGGTTGCCGAGCGAGGCGAGGTTGCCGATCCGCGCCGTGTCGCGCATCGCCTCGGTCCAGTACGTCCAGCTCGCCGCCGGCAGGACCGCCGCCCCCAGCGCGGCGCAGCCCAGGAAGGTGACCACGGCCCGCCCGGCGTCCCGGTAGCGTCCGGTGGCGAGGAAGTAGACGACGAACAGCAGCGGGGTCAGTTTGATCGCGGCGGCCACCCCGACGAGCACGCCCCGGAGTCGGGCCGGGACGACGCCCATGCCGTCCAGCAGCGCGAGCAGCACGATGAAGATGCTGACCTGGCCGAAGCGGAGGTTGCTCTGCACCGGCGCGGAGAGCATCAGGGCGCAGGCGACGGCCGGCACGACGAGGGCCCGCCGGGGCCCGGGGCCGGCGAGCAGGCGGCCCACCGGCACCGCGATGGCGACCACCGCGAGGCAGGTCAGCGCCAGCCAGACGCCCTGCGCGACCCCCTCGGGGACGGCGGCGACCGGCCAGAGCACGAGGGCCGCGAACGGCGGATAGGTGAAGGGCCCGCCGTTCTCGGCGGCGAAGTCGTAGAGCGGTCGGCCGGCGTGCAGGTGCAGCAGCGCGCCCCGGTAGATGTGCAGGTCGGAGAGGCGGTCCGGGCGGAGCGTCACGAGCGCGGACGACACCGCGGCGACGACGACGAAGACCGACCAGAGCGCCGCCACCCGCCCATCCCGCATCGTCGGAGCCTACGGCCGGCGCCCGTCCGCCGGGGACCCCGACGGACACCGACGCGACGGTGGGTCACGAGGCCCGCGACCGGCGGTTCGCCGACGGCTGAGACGGGCACGCCCCGGTCCGGCGGGCCACCCCGCACCGCCACGCGCGGGCCGGTTGCGGCGGGCGGTCAGAACCAGTCGTCGCGCATCTCCAGCGTGGTGCGGTCGAGGCTGTCCAACAGGTCGAACTGCGGCCCGGTGCGGGGCAGTTCGTAGCGGAAGAAGTACCGGGCGGCCTGCCGCTTGCCGGCGTGCAGGTCGGCGTCGGGCCCGTCGCCCGGGCCGCCGGCCGCCTCGACGACGAGCATCTGCTCCAGCCACATCCAGGCGATCACCACGTGGCCGACCGCCTCCAGGTAGACGGTCGCGTTGGCCAGCGCCGCCGCCGGGTCGCCGGTGCTCCATAGCCGCCGGGTGACCAGGGTGATCCGGTCCAGGGCCGCGCCGAGCGGGCCGGCCAGCTCGGCGGCCTCGCCCTCGGCCTTCCACGCCCGGGTGACCGTGGCGCGGACCGTCTCGACCAGCAGCGCGAGCCCGTCCCCGCCGCGCATGGTCACCTTGCGGCCCAGCAGGTCCAGCGCCTGGATGCCGTGGGTGCCCTCGTGGATCGGGTTGAGCCGGTTGTCGCGCCAGTGCTGCTCGACGTCGTAGTCGCGAGTGTAGCCGTAGCCCCCGTGCACCTGGATGGCCAGGTCGTTGGCGGCCAGGCACCAGTGCGACGGCCAGCTCTTCGCGATCGGGGTGAGCACGTCCAGCAGCAGGCGCGCGCGTTCCCGGTCCGCCGCCTCCGGCGCGGTCTTCTCCTCGTCGAGCAGCCGTCCGCAGTAGAGGACGAGCGCCAGCGCGCCCTCCACGTAGCTCTTCTGCGCCAGCAGCATCCGCCGCACGTCGGGGTGGGCGACGATCGGCACCTGCGGCGCGGTGGGGTCCTTGTCGGCGGCCGGGCGGCCCTGCGGCCGCTGGCGGGCGTACGCGAGCGACTTCAGGTAGCCGGTGTAGCCGAGGGCGGTGGCGCCCGCGCCCACCCCGATCCGGGCCTCGTTCATCAGAGTTGCGGCGTGGAAACCCGGCCGTTCAGGGCCGGGAGGAAACGCCGCTGCCTCCCCTCAATGATCGTGTAACACAATGGACCGTTAGAATGTGAAATGTGGGTGGGGTGGTGAAGCGGGCGTACAAGTACCGCTTCTATCCCACCGGTGAGCAGGCCGAACAACTCCACCGCACCTTCGGGTGCGTGCGTCTGGTCTACAACAAAGCCCTCGAGATGCGGGCCCACGTACACGCTACGGAACGCCGCTCGATCAGCTACGCCGCATCGTCGGCGGCCCTGACCGAATGGAAACGCACGGAGGAGTTGGCGTTCCTCAACGAGGTGTCCAGCGTTCCGCTGCAACAAGCGTTGCGGCATCTGCACGCCGCCTACGCGGCGTTCTTCGCCAAACGCGCCCGATACCCCCGTTTCAAGTCCAAGAGGAAGTCGCGGGCCAGCGCCGAGTACACCCGGTCGGCGTTCCGCTGGCGGGACGGGCAACTGACTCTGGCGAAGATGGACGCCCCGCTGGACATCGTGTGGTCGCGTCCGCTGCCCGACGGCGCCGTACCGTCCACCGTCACCGTGTCCCGGGACGCGGCCGGCCGCTGGTTCGTGTCTCTGCTCGTCGAGGACCTGACCGTCGAGGCGCTCCCGCTTCTCGACACGGCGGTCGGCGTCGACGCGGGCCTGACCAGCCTGGTGACCTTGTCCACCGGGGAGAAGGTCACCAACCCCCGTCACGAGCGGGCCGACCGGCGCAGGCTCGCCAAGGCACAGCGGGACCTGGCCCGCAAGGAGAAAGGCTCCCAGAACCGGGTCAAAGCTCGATTCAAGGTCGCCAAGGTTCACGCCCGGATCGCCGACCGGCGACGGGACCACCTGCACAAACTGTCGACTCGACTCGTCCGCGAGAACCAAACGGTCGTGATCGAAGACCTGACTGTGCGCAACCTGCTGCGCAACCACCGGCTGGCCCGCGCCATCTCCGACGCGGCCTGGTCGCAGTTGCGGGCCATGTTGGAGTACAAGGCCGCTTGGTACGGGCGCACCCTGGTGACGGTGGACCGCTGGTTCCCGTCGTCCAAGCTGTGCTCGGACTGCGGGCGGCTCACCGAATCCCTGCCGTTGAACATCCGTACGTGGCAATGCCCGTGCGGTGCGACGCATGACCGGGACATCAACGCAGCGAGAAACCTTCTGGCCGCCGGGCTGGCGGACAGGTAAAACGCCTGTGGAGCTGGTGTAAGACCTCAACGGAGTCCCTCCGGGCGGGCAGTCGGCCATGAAGCAGGAAACCCCCACGGGCGACCGGGGGAATCCCGGCCCTTCAGGGCCGGGAGGATGTCAACATGTGGAACATCTGCGGCAGGCGCTGGTGCGGCTCGCCGACCAGGTAGCCGACCGCGCCGGGACGCCCGCCCGGCCGATGCACGCCCTCGCCGAAGTTCAGCAGCGTGTTGGTGGTGCCCCGGTAGCCCATCTTGTGGTTGAGGCCGACCAGCACCACGTCGTTGCGCGCCTCGAGGGCGCCGTCGGCGTCGAGCAGCACCTTCGGCACGATGAACAGCGAGATGCCCTTCACCCCGGGCGGCCCGCCCGGGATCCGGGCGAGCACCAGGTGCACGATGTTCTCCGACAGCTCGTGGTCGCCGCCGGAGATCCACATCTTGGTGCCGTGCAGCCGGTACGTCCCGTCGTCCTGCGGCTCCGGGCGGGTGGTGATGTCGGCCAGCGAGCTGCCGGCCTGCGGCTCGGACAGGCACATGGTGCCGAAGAAGCGGCCCTGCACCATCGGCCGGACCCAGGTGTCGATCTGCTCCGCGCTGCCGTACGCCAGCAGCAGGTTGGCGTTGCCGAGGGTCAGGAACGGGTAGGCCGAGGTGCCGATGTTGGCGGCCTGGAACCAGGCGAAGCAGGCGACCTGCACGACGTGCGGCACCTGCATCCCACCCGATCGAGGCGTCCATGCCGGCGGCCAGCAGGCCGGTCTCGGCGAAGACGTCGAGGGCCTGCTTGACCTGCGGGATGATGTGCACCCGCCGGCCGTCGAAGGTGGCTCGCTGAGGTCGGCGGCCCGGTTGTGCGGGGCGAACCGCTCGGTGGCCACCCGCTCGGCGAGGTCCAAAACGGCGTCGAAGGTCTCCCGGGAGTGCTCCGCGTAGCGGGGCCGCTCGGTCAACCGGGTCGCCTCCAGCCAGTCGTGCAGCAGGAACCGCAGGTCGCGACGGGAGAGCAGAGTGGACGACACGGGTCTCCTTCCGTCGGCGGTCGCGCCGTCGGCCGCGGCTCGACCCGGCGGTGCCCTCGCCCAGGTCATCCTGACCGGTCCGGCCGGCCGGCGCACCACCCGGCGCTGTGCGCGTCGTACCGGCCCGACACCTCTCGCGGGTCCGGGCCGGGCGCCGCCAGATCGAGGCGGGCGTTGACGGCGGCGCCGCGGCTGGGCCTACTAGGGTGGGGCGGGTCAGACCGCGAGCCACCGGAGGACGCCTCGTTGCCCGACGCGCCAGACGCCCAGCCCTATCTCCCCAGCTATGACCCGATGATCGTGCCCTGGCACCTGACCTGGGCGGAGGTGGTCCCGTCCCGGCAGCCGTTCGATCCGGTCTCCGCCCCCGCCGTCGTCCGGTCGCTGCCGCCGGCCGCCGCTGTCCCCACCCGGCCACCCGGCCGGTCGGGCCGATCCGAGGTGCACGAATGGGGGCAGCGGCAGGGCACCCGGTGGGCCGACGAGATGAGCTTCGCGATCGTCGGTCAATACGGGCACTGGGCATCGGGCTGGCGGTGGGGTGTCGGCGAGGCGGACTTCGGCGGCGGCCCCGTCCACGCCTGGTGCTGCCCCGCCGACAGCATGGGTGACCCCGAGCAGACGCTCGGCGTGGTCACCGAGGCGCTGGTCGAGTGGCGGGGGTGGCTGGAGGAGCTGGCCGAGCGCTTCGACCGGTTCCTGCCGCTGATCGCCGCCGACGGCGCCGACCCGGCCGCCTGGGAACGGGCGGTGACGCACCTGGTCACCGTGGTAGTCGACCGGACCTGCGCCGACGGCGGCTGGGAGTGGCACTGCCGGCAGGTGCTCGGCTGGTTCCTCGGCTTGGCGGGCCTGCCGTCCGAGCGGCACAAGCCGCTGCTCGACCAGTCGATCGACGGTCGCTTCGACGACTTCCGCACCCCCTCGAACCTGCTGATCCAGGACGTCGCCGAACGATTCGGCCGCGCGGTAACCGGCCGGTGAGCGAGCCCACCGCCGCGCCTGGAAAATTTTCCGGAGGGGTGATCATGGGCGCGGACGCCGAGATCTTCGTGTTCGACTACGGACGCTACCGCAGCGACGTCGTGCCGGCGCTGCTGGAGCTGCTGCGCACCGGTGAGGTCGTGCCGTGGCTCGACGACGTGTTCCGGGCCGCGACACCGATGGACGGGCAGGGCTACGACGTGCTGTGGCCGCGGTTGGCCTCACAACTGCGGGAGCGACCCACGGATCTCGCGCGGTACTGCACATGGCTCGGCCCCGACCTGCGATACGTCGGGGAAGACCGGGTGAACCGCGCCACCCGCGAGCAGCTCACCTGTCCGTCGCTCACCTGCCCCGAGCGCGTGCGGTGTCCATTCCGCCAGGACGGTGACCGGCACGCCGTCGAGGAACTGAACACGCTGCACGAGGCGCTGGTCGCGGTGTGCTGCCTGGGGCCGTCCCAGTTCGTCGGCCGCACCGTAACCCCGGACTACTACCTGCCGGTGCTGGAACGTCAGGGCGTGCCCGCCGACGACCCACTGCGGGCGCTGCTCGCCGCACTCGCCAGGCGCGGTGCGGCGCTGGGCTACCAGTACGGCGTCACCGAGGGCATCCACGGCTGGCTGACGGTCGCGGAGACCGCCGAACTGGCAGCGCGTCTCGGCCACCTGGACCTGCCCCGGTACGAGCCCACGTTCGCCGCCATGGCGAACCTGTCGAAACGTGCCGGGCCGACGAGACGCGAGTGGCAGGACGTGAGCCTGTCGTTCGTGCGCACCGTGGCCACGATCGCTGCCGGCGCCGGGCGGTCAGTGCTGTGGGGCAACGACGTGATCCCGGATCTCTGGCGCCAGACACACGGCATCCAGGCTTGACATCCTCCCCGACCTGAAGGCCGGGGTATCCACGGAAGGAGCCTGATGACCTCAAGGTGATCCACACCGGACACCGGCGTCCGCGCCGTAGCGGGTGACGCGACGGCATCCGTGCAGCCGATACCAGTCTCGTCCCGGGCGGCTCCGTCAGCGGGCGCCGGTCAGCTCGGCCAGCCGCCGGTCGGCGAGTTCCTGGATGCGGTCCTTGTCGCTGACGATCACCGTGCCCGGGTCGGCGTCCGGCAGCTCGTCCTCCAGCCGCCGGATCGGCCGGTACGCCCACCCGGCGGCGGCGAGCGCCAGGGTGCACAGCCCGGCGACGACGGTGGTGAGCGCGATCCCCCGGCCGGGCCCGTGCCCGAGCACCGCGCCGAGTGCCGCAGCGACGTCGCCGGAGGCCATCAGCGGCTCGAAGACCCCCTCGGCGAGCGGGGCGGCGGTGAGGAACCCGGCGGGCACCATCAGCCAGGAGAGCATCAGCGTGGTGGAGAGCACCCGGCCCTGCAACTCCAGCCCCACCTTGGCCTGCACGATGGCCAGCCAGTGCGTGTTGACCAGCGCCGAGGCGAGCCCCAGCCCGAACAGGCCCACCGCCGGGAAGACCGGGTCCGGACGCAGCCCGACCATCAGCATCGCGACGCCGAGCAGCACCACGCCGGTCAGGATGCCGGTGGTCCGCCGCGCCGTGCCGCCCCACACGCCCATCAGGATGCTGCCGAGCAGCAACCCGGCGCCGCTGGCGGCGAGCACCACGCCGAGCACGGAGGGGTCGCCGAAGGAGAGGGTCAGCGGGGTGGCCAGCACCTCGACGACGGCGAAGAAGTAGTTGAGCAGCGCGGTCAGCACGATCATCGCGAGCAGGCCGTGCCGGCGGGCGATGAACCGCCAGCCCCCGAGGACCTCCTGCCCGAACGACTCCTCCCGCCGCTTGAACAGGGTGTCGGGGAAGCGTACGGCGAGGGTGATGCCGACCGCGACGGCGAAGCTGACCAGGTCGATCAGGACGATGCCGCGCAGGCCGATCGCGACCACGAGCGCGCCGCCGACCAGCGGGGCGAGCACGGTGCTGGTCGCGGTGCCCAGCGAGATGAGGCCGTTGGCCCGGCCGTAGTACCGCTTGGGCACGAGCTGGGTCACCGCCGCGAGGTACGCCGGTTGCTGGAACGCGGTGGCCAGCGCGCTGGCCGTGAGCGCCGCGAAGACGTGCCAGAGCTGCGCCCGGCCGGTCCAGAGCAGCACCGCCAGGACCACCGTGCCGCAGGCGGCGAATGAGTCGGCGCAGACCATGATCAGCCGGCGGTCCCAGCGGTCGGCCAGTGCGCCGGCGATCGGTGAGAGGACCACCGCCGGCAGCAGCGCCAGCACCGACGCCAGCGCGAACCAGGAGATCGAGCCGGTGCGTTGGTAGACCCACAGCGACAGGGCGAACCCCGTCAGCCCCGTGCCGACCAGCGACACGAGCTGCCCGAACGCGACCAGGAAGAACGTGGTCAGCCCGGAGCGGGCCGGCGGGACCGGCGGGGGAACGGCCGGCGCGGGGATGGCCGACGCGGGAACGACCTGGGTCGGGACGGCCTGGGTCGGGACGGCCTGGGTCGGGACGGCCTGGGTCGGGACGGCCTGGGTCGGGACGGCCTGGGTCGGGACGGCCTGCACGGTAGTGACCTGCGCGGGGACAGCCGGCGCGGGGACCGCCGCGTCCGGCGGGTCGGCCAGGATGATGTCCGCCAGCTCCGTGGCCTGGTGCTTCTGGAAGTAGTGCCCCGCGCCCTCGATGGTGCGCAGGCGGACCGAGTCGGAGAAGTAGCCCCACTCCAGGTAGCGCTCCTCGTACAGCTCGGTGGCGCGGTCGCCGGTGCCCACCACGCAGACGATCGGGGCGGCCAGCCGCCGGGGCAGCCCCTGGGCGTAGACGTCGGTGTAGTAGTCCTCGCCGACCCGGGTGTCGGCCAGGAAGACCCCCATCAGGAAGTCCTTCTCCCGTTCGTCGAGCACGTCGGTGAAGAAGCCCATGGCCCGCAGGAAGTCCAGCGCGTGCCGCTTCGAGGTCCAGCGCTCCATCGGGAAGGCGCGGCGGAACCAGCGGGCGAACCGGCCCGGCAGCCGGGGTGCCGGGAAGTGCCCGCCGACGACCACCCGGCGCACGTCGACTCCGGCCGCCTCCAGCCGCCGGCCCAGCTCGACGGCGGTGGCGCCGCCCATGCAGTGGCCGTAGACCAGGACCGGCCCGGAGATGCCGGCGGTCACCTCGGCCACGCACCGCTCGACCAGCTCGGCCATGCCCAGGGCCGGCTCGTCGGGGCGGTTGAGGTCGTGCCCGGGGCGTTGCAGGGCGTAGAGCGCGACGTGCGCGGGCATCGCGGCGGCCAGGGACTGGTAGGTCACCGCGCCGGCCCCGGCGAACGGTACGCAGAGCACCGTCACCGCCGGCGCGGCCGCCCGGGGCGGGGTCAGCTCGTGCAGCAGCCGGTCGGGCTCGCCCGCTGCGGCATCGGCGTGCCCGGTCAGGCCGCGGATCGTCGGGTGGCGGAACAGGTCCAGCACGCTGATCGGCGGCTCGATGCCGCTGAGCGCCCGGATCGCCGTGAAGGAGTCCCCGCCGAGGTCGAAGAAGTCGTCGTCGATGCCGACCCGGTCGTAGCCGAGCACCTGCGCCCAGCGCTCGGCGAGGGCGGCCTGCAGCGGGGTGGTCGGCGCCGCGCCGACGTCGCCGCGCGGCCCGCCGCGCTCGGGCGCCGGCAGGGCCCGGCGGTCGACCTTGCCGTTGTCGGTCAACGGCAGGGCGTCGAGCGGCACGTACGTCGTCGGGACCATGTAGTCGGGCAGCCAGTCGCGCAGGAACGCCCGCCACCGGCCGGCCCCCTCGTCCGGCGGCTCGGGGCGCGGCGCGACGTACGCGACCAGCGCCGGCTCGCCGTCGATGTCGCGCACCACGACGGCCGCCTCCCGCACCGCCGGGTGCCGTTGCAGCGCCGCCTCGATCTCGCCCAACTCGATGCGGTGGCCGCGCACCTTCACCTGGGAGTCGTTGCGGCCGAGGCACTCGATCGTGCCGTCGGGACGCCACCGGGCGAGGTCCCCGGTGCGGTAGAGCCGGGCGCCCGGCCGGTCGGCGTACGGGTCGGGGCGGAACCGGTCGGCGGTCAGGCCCGGCTGGTCGAGGTAGTCGCGGGCCACCCCGGCGCCGCCGAGCCAGAGCTCACCGACCACCCCGACGGGCACCGGCCGCAGCGCCTCGTCGAGCACGTACGCCCGCAGGTTGGCGATCGGCCGGCCGATGGTGACCTCGGGCGCGTCCGGCGCGATCCGGGCCGTGGTGGCCCAGATGGTGGCCTCCGTCGGCCCGTACATGTTCCACAGCTCGCCGACCCGGGCGGCCAGGTCGCGGGCCAGCGGCGGGGGCAGCGCCTCGCCGCCGCAGAGCGCCTTCAGCCCCGGCGTCCCGGTCCAGCCGGAGGCGAGCAGCAGCCGCCAGGTGGCCGGGGTGGCCTGCACGACGGTGGCCCGCTCGGCGCGCAGCAGCGCGGCCAGCCCGGCGGCGTCGTAGCCGACGTCCCGGCCGGCGACCACCACCCGGGCGCCGACCACCAGCGGCAGGAACAGCTCCAGCACGGAGATGTCGAAGGCGAAGGTGGTCAGCGCGACCAGGGTGTCGTCGGCGGTCAGGCCCGGCGCGTGCCGCGTCGCGGTGAGCAGGTTGACCACCGAGGCGTGGCTGACCCGCACGCCCTTGGGCCGGCCGGTGGAGCCGGAGGTGTAGAGCACGTACGCCAGGTGCCCGGGCGTGGTGACCGGGTCGGGGTCGGCGGCGCACTCGACGGCCAGGGACGGGTCGTCGACGCGCAGCACCGGGCCGGCGAAGTCCGCGAACCGGTCGGCCAGCCCCGGCTCGGTGACCAGCGCCGCCGCGCGGCTGTGGTCCAGCACCCAGTGCTGCCGGTCCAGCGGGTACGACGGGTCCAGCGGGACGTACGCGCCACCGGACTTGAGCACGCCGAGCAGCGCCACCAGCAGGTCGGCGGAGCGTTCCATCGACACGGCGACCGTCACGTCCGGCCCGACGCCGACCCGGCGCAGCCGCCGGGCCAGCCGGTTGGCGCGCACGTTCAGCTCGGCGTAGCTGAGGGTGCGGCCCGTGAAGGTGACCGCGGGGCGGTCCGGGGTACGGGCCACCTGCTCCTCGACCAGCCGGGCCAGCCCGACCGCCGGGACCGGCGCGGCCGTGGCGTTCCACTCCCCCAGCTGCCGGTGCCGCTCGGCGGAGGTCAGGATCTCCACGTCGGCGAGCCGGCCGTCCGGGTCCGCCACGAACGCGGTCAGCAGCGTCTCCAGGTGGGCCAGCATCCGCTCGGCGGTGCCCGGGTCGAACAGCGCGGTGTTGTACTCCAGGCAGCAGAGCAGCCCGTCCGGCCGGTCGTACGCGTACAGGGCGAGGTCGACCTGGGCGGTGCCGGGTTCGACGGTGAGCTGCTCCACCCGCAGGCCGGTCATCGCCAGCTCCTGCTCGGGCAGGTTGAGCAGGTTCACCATCACCTGGAACAGGGCGTTGCGGCTGAGGTCCCGGGGCACGTCGAGGGCGTCGACCACCCGCTCGAAGGGCGTCTCCTGGTGGTCGTACGCGGCCAGGGCGGTGTGGCGGGTCTCGTCGAGCAGCCGGGCGACGCTCCAGTCGCCGTCCAGCGTGGTGCGCAGCACGATGCTGTTGAGGAAGAAGCCGACCATCGGCTCCAGCTCGGCGCGGACCCGGCCGGCCACCGGGGATCCGACGCAGATGTCGCGCTGCCCGGTGTAGCGGAACAGCAGCGCCTGCACGGCGGCGAGCACCGTCATGTAGAGGGTGGCGCCGTGCCGCTGGCCGAGGTCGCGGACCCGCTCGGTCAGCGCGGGCGGCAGGGTCAGCCGGGCCACCGCCCCGTCGAAGGTCTGCACCGGCGGCCGGGGCCGGTCGGTGGGCAGTTCCAGGGCGCCCGTCGCGCCGGCCAGCCGCTCGGTCCAGTACGCCAGGTCGGCGGAGTCCGCGGCGGCCCGATCCCGCTGCCAGCGGGCGTAGTCGGCGTACTGGACCGGCAGGTCGGGCAGGGGCGAGGGCAGGTCGGCGGCGAAGGCGTCGTAGAGGGCACCCAGGTCGGCCCGGATCACCCCGAGCGACCAGCCGTCGGAGACGATGTGGTGCATCGCGAGGCAGAGCACGTGCCGCCCCGGCGCGGAGCGGAACAGGACGGGCCGGAACAGCGGCCCCCGTTCCAGGTCGTACGGGCGGCGGGCCTCGGCGACCAGCGCCACGCGCTCCCGCTCGGCGAGGTCCGCGTCGTCGGCGCCCTCGGCGGCCAGGTCGACCACCGGCAGGTCGACCGGCGCGGCGGGCAGCACCACCTGCACCGGGTCGCCGCCGTCGGGGCCCGGGCGGACCACCGTGCGCAGCACCTCGTGCCGGCGCACCAGTTCGGTCAGCGCGGCGGCGAGCACGTCGATGCGCAGGTCGCCGTGCAGCCGCAGGGCGGTGAGCACCGCGTACGCGACCTGGTCGTGCACCTGCTCCAGGAACCACAGCCGGCGCTGCCCGGAGGAGACCGGGGCGGGCCCGGGGTCGGTGGCGCGCGGGATCGGCGGCACCGCCGGCTCCGGCGCGGCCGGCAGGGCGGCGGCGACCCCGGCGACGGTGGGCCGGGCGAACACCGCCTCGATCGGCAGCGCCACCCCGAGCCGGGCGCGCACCCGGGCGACGACCTGGGTGGCGAGCAGCGAGTGGCCGCCGAGGGCGAAGAAGTCGTCGTGCGCGCCGACCGGCGCGACGCCGAGCAGCTCGGACCAGATCTGCGCCACCGCCCGCTCCGCCTCGGTACGGGGGGCGAGGTAGGCGGTGGTCAGCGCCGGCCGGTTGCCCCGCTCCGGCGAGTCCACGCCGGACGGGACGCCGCCGTCCCCAGGGGACGCGGACGCCGCGCCGGACGGCGGCGCGGGCTCCGCCCCGGGCGGCACGGCGGGTTCCGCGCCGGACGGCGGCACGGCAGTGCGCGGGGCGGGGACGCCGCGGTCGACCCAGTGCCGCTGCCGCTCGAACGGGTAGGTGGGCAGTTCCACCCGGCGGTGCGGCCCGGGGTGGAAGGCGGACCAGTCGACGCGTACGCCGGCGAGCCAAAGCCGGCCCACGGCGTCGAGCGCGACGCGGTGGTCGTCGGCGTCGGCGCGGACGTGGCGCATGACCTGCACCACCCGCTCGGGCCGCGCGCCGCCCTGGCGCAGCAGCCCGCCGAGGGTGTGCCCGGGGCCGACCTCGGCGACGACGAGGCCCCGGCCGGCCAGCAGCGCCGCGCAGTCGGCGAAGCGGACCGTGCCGCGCAGGTGCCGCACCCAGTACTCCGGGTCGGTGACCAGCCCGGGCGTCGCCGGGGTGCCGGTGACGTTCGACAGGAACGTCGTCGTCGGCTCGGCGTAGCCGACCTGCCGCGCCTCGGCGCGGAAGTCGTCGAGCACCGGGTCGAGCAGCGCGGAGTGGAAGGCCCGGTCGGCGTGCAGCGGGCGGGTCTCGACCCCGTCGCGGTCGAGCCGCCCGCGCAGGGCGGCCACGGCGGCGGGCGGGCCGGACACGACGCACAGGCCGGGCGCGTTGACGGCGGCGAGCGCCAGGTCGTCGCCGAGCAGCGCGCCGACCTCGGACTCGGGCAGGGAGACGGCGAGCATCGCGCCCGGCCCGGTGGTCTGGGCGAGCCGGCTGCGGGCGCACACCAGCCGCAGCGCGTCCGCGAGGGAGAACACCCCGGCGAGGCAGGCGGCGACGTACTCGCCGAGGCTGTGCCCGGCCACCGCGTCGGGGCGCAGGCCCCGGTCGACCAGCAGCCGGGCCAGCGCGTACTCGGTGACGAAGAGCGCCGGCTGGTTGATCCGGGGCTCGGCGAGCAGGCGCTCGGCCTCGGCCCGGCCGGCGGGCGCGGGGTCGAGCACCGCCCGCAGGTCCAGCCCGAGCGGCTCGCGCAGCAGTTCCGCGCAGTGGTCCACGACCGCCCGGTAGCCGGGCTCGGCCCGGTACAGGCCGGCGCCCATGCCGACGTGCTGCGCGCCGTGGCCCGGGAAGACGAGGGCCAGGCCGGCGTCGCCGTCGGTCGCGGCGGTGCGCAGCCGCGCCGGGTCGCCGAGCGCGTCGAGGGCGTCGGCCCGGTCGGCGCAGACCACGGCCCGCCGGTGCGCCATCTGCCGCCGCCGGCCCAGGCCCGCGGCCACGTCCGCCAGCCGCAGCGCGGGGTACGCGTCGAGGTGCGCGCGCAGCGCGTCGGTGGCCCGGTCCAGCGCGGCGGGCGTACGCG
This sequence comes from Micromonospora sp. NPDC047620, assembly GCF_043205005.1. NCBI lineage: Bacteria > Bacillati > Actinomycetota > Actinomycetes > Micromonosporales > Micromonosporaceae > Micromonospora > Micromonospora sp. NPDC047620. The sequence continues at coordinate 80,183 of NZ_JBIDDG010000021.1, forward strand.
CGGAGAGCACCAGCAGGTGCGGGCCGGCCGGCGGCTCGGCGGCCTCGGGCGCGACGGCGGCCGGCGGGGCCTCCTCCAGCACGACGTGGGCGTTGGTGCCGCCCATCCCGAAGGAACTCACCCCGGCCCGGCGCGGCCCGGAGTCGCCCGGCCACGGCCGGGCCCGGGTCGGCAGGTGGAACGGGCTGGCGGCGAAGTCGATGGCGGGGTTGGGCCGGCGCAGGTTGACCACCGGCGGCAGGGTGCGGTGCCGCAGCGCCAGCACTGTCTTGATCAGGCCGGCCACCCCGGCCGCGGCGTCGGTGTGCCCGATGGCGGCCTTGACCGAGCCGAGCGCGCAGAACCCGGTGTCGGCGGTGCCACGACGGAACGCCTCGGTGAGCGCGGCGACCTCGATCGGGTCGCCGAGGCTGGTGCCGGTGCCGTGCGCCTCGACGTAGCCGACCGTGCGGGGGTCCACCCCGGCCACCGCGAGGGCCCGGGCGACCACCTCGGCCTGGCCGGCGACGCCGGGGGCCGAGTAGCCGGCGCGGCGGGCGCCGTCGTTGTTCACCGCCGAGCCGCGGATCACCGCGTGCACCAGGTCGCCGTCGGCGAGCGCGTCGGCGAGCCGGCGCAGCACGACGATGCCGACCCCGCTGGAGGCGATGGTGCCCCGGGCGTCGGCGTCGAACGGGCGGCAGTGCCCGTCCGGGGAGAAGATCCCCCCGTCGTGGTGCAGGTAGCCCTGCCGCTGCGCCGGGAAGACGCTCACCCCGCCGGCCAGCGCCAGGTCGCACTCCCCGGCGAGCAGGCTCTGCCGGGCCATGTGCACCGCGACCAGGGAGGTGGAGCAGGCGGTGCCGACGCTGACGCTCGGCCCGGTCAGGTTCAGCTTGTACGACGCCCGGGTGGCCAGGAAGTCCTTGTCGTTGCTCAGCGCGAGCTGGTACTCCCCCAGCGCCCGGATCTCCTCCGGCGCGTCCCGCAGGTGCTCCGACAGGTAGCCGGCCCGGCCGGAACCGGCGAAGAGGCCGATCTGTCCCGGGTACGCCTCGGGGTCGTGGCCGGCGCGTTCGAGGGCCTCCCAGGCGCACTCCAGCAGCAGCCGGTGCTGCGGGTCGAGCACCTGTGCCTCGCGCGGCGTGAAGCCGAAGAACTCGGCGTCGAAGCGGTCCACGTCGGGCAGCTCGGTGCCCCGCCGCACGTACGCGGGGTCGCCCAGCAGTGCCGGGTCGGCCCCGTCGGCGAGCAGTTCCTCGGTACGGAACTCCCGGACGGCCTCCACGCCGTCGCGGACCAGCCGCCAGAACTCCTCGGGGGTGCGGGCGCCGGGGAACCGGAGGGCCATCCCGACCACCGCGATCGCGTCCCCCGGCGCCCCGGTGCGGGTCGCGTTGCCGGGTGCGCGCGGCGCCGGGACCGCCGGCGCGGCGACGCCGGCGAGGAACCCGGCCAGCGCGGCGACGGTGGTGTGGCGGAACAGGTCGGTCACGGTGAGCACCGGACCGAGCCGCTCGACCAGCAGCCGGTGCACGGCCAGCAGCCGCAGCGAGTGCCCGCCCAGGTCGAAGAAGTTGTCCCGGGCGCCGACCCGGTCGACGCCGAGCACCTCCCGCCACACCTCGGCGACGAGCCGCTCGGCCGCGGCGACGTCGCCGACCGGCCGCGCCATCGGCGCGTCCCCCGGGCCCGCCGGCTCGGGCCTGCCGCCCGGGGGTGGCGGGAGGGCGGCCGGGTCGAGCTTGCCGTTGCCGGTCAGCGGCAGCGCGTCGACGCCGACGAACGCGGCCGGCACCAGGTGTCCGGGCAGCTCCGCCCGCAGCCCGGCGCGCAGCGCGGCCGGATCCGGGTCGCCGGTGAGGTAGGCGACCAGCCGGGGGTCGTCGGGGTCGTCGCGGCGCAGCACGACGGCGACGTCGCTGTCCGGCCGGAGCCGGCGCAGCGCCGCCTCCACCTCGCCGGGCTCGACGCGGTGGCCGAGCAGCTTGACCTGCCCGTCGGCGCGGCCCAGGAACTCCAGGACGCCGTCGGGGCGCCACCGGGCCAGGTCGCCGGTGCGGTAGAGCCGCCGCCCGCCCTCGGCGACGAACGGGTCGGGCAGGAACCGGTCGGCGGTCAGCCCGGGCCGGTTCAGGTAGCCGCGGGCCACGCCCGCGCCGCCGACGTACAACTCGCCGGTGACGCCGACGGGAACGGGGTCGAGCCGGTCGTCCAGCACGTACAGGGTGGTGTTGGCGATCGGCCGACCGATCGGCACGGAGCCGGTCCGCGCGGTGTCGGGGCCGACCTCGTGCACCGCGCAGCCGACGACGGTCTCGGTCGGGCCGTACTCGTTGACGAGCCGGGTGCCGGCGGCGTGGTCCCGCCACAGCGCCACCTGGTCGGCGCGCAGGTTCTCCCCGCCGATGACGAACGCCCGGGTCCGGCCCGCCGCCCCGGTCGCCCCGACCTGCCGGTTGACGATCTCCAACTGGGCGGGAGTGGTCTTGACCAGCCCGTACGGCGTGCGCCGCGCGCGCAGCGCCTCGCCGAGCCCCGCCGGCCCGAGGTCGTCGGGGAGCAGCCGGACGGTCGCGCCGGCGGCCAGCGGCACCAGCAGGCTGGTCACCGTCAGGTCGAAGCCGATCGAGGAGTGCACCGGCACCTCGTCGCCCGGGCCCAGCCGGTACGCGGCGCCCGCCCAGCGCAGGTAGTTCACCACGCCCCGATGGGTCACCATCACGCCCTTCGGGCGGCCCGTCGAGCCGGAGGTGTGGATGACGTAGGCGAGGTCGTCCGGGCCCGTCCGCGCGGACGCCGGGGCCGTCCCGGGCGGCGGTGCCGCGTCGAGGCCGACCTCGACCAGCCGGGCCTCCCCTGCGGGGAGCCGGTGCCGCAGCGGCGCGGAGGTCAGCACCACCGGCGCGCCGCTGTCGGCCAGGAGGTGTCCGAGCCGGGCCGGCGGGTGGGTCGGGTCCAGCGGCACGTACGCGGCCCCGGCCTTGAGCACCGCGAGCAGCGCCACCGGCAGCGCGGCGGACCGCTCCAGCAGGACGCCGACGAGGTCGCCCACGCCGATCCCCTCGGCGCGCAGCGTCGCGGCCAGCGCGTCGGCGCGGGCGTCGAGTTCCCCGTAGCTCAGGGTGCGCGCGTCGTCGGCGACCGCCGGGGCGTCGGGCAGTTCCCGGGCCCACCGGCCGACCAGCGCGTGGACGCGGTCGTCCGGCGGCGCGGCGGTGGTGGTGTCGTTCCAGTCCACCAGCATCCGTCGGCGTTCCTCGGGGGCGAGTAGCCGGGCGTCGCGGATCCGGACGTCGGGGTCGGCGACCAGGTCGGCCAGCAGGGTCCGGAAGTGTCCGGCGAGCCGCGCCACGGTCGCCGCGTCGAACAGGTCGGTGCGGTACTCGACCACGGCGTCTGGCCCGTCCGCGCCGGGGCGTACGGCCACGGTCAGGTCGAACTTCGCGGTGCGGTTCGGCACCTCGACGCAGGTCGCGTCGATCCCGGGCAGCCGCAGCGGCGCGGGCGCGTCGGCGTGCACGAACATCACCTGGAACAGCGGGCTGTGCCCGGCGTGCCGGGCCGGGCGCACCGCCTCGACCACGCTCCCGAAGGGCAACTCCTGCCGTTCCTGGGCGGCCAGCACCTCGGCCCGGACCCGGGCGACGCAGGTGGCGAAGGTCGGGTCGCCGGTCAGGTCGGTCCGGATCACCACGGTGTTGACGAACAGGCCGACCAGCGGCTCCGTCTCCGGGCGGCCCCGGTTGGCCACCGGGGTGCCGACGGGCACGTCGTACCGGCCGGTCCACCGGGCCAGCAGCACCTGGAACGCGGCGAGCAGCAGCAGGTACGGCGTGACGTTGAGCCGCAGGCACAGCGCCCGCAGCGCGTCGGGCGGGACGCCCAGCGGGAACACGGCGGTGGCGCCGGCCTGCGACGGCGCGGCGGGCCGGGGGCCGGGAGTGGGCAGCTCCAGCACCGGCGGCGCGCCCGCGAGCCGATCCCGCCACCAGCGCCGCTGCGCCTCCGCCTCCGGCCCGGCCAGCCACCGCCGCTGCCACTGCGCGTAGTCGCCGTACGTGACGGGCAGCGCCGGCAGCTCGGCGGACCGGCCGGCGAGCCGGGCGGCGTACGCCTCGGACAGCTCGTCGGCGACGATCCGCAGCGACCACTCGTCCACCGCCGCGTGGTGCGCGGTCAGCACCAGCACGTGGTCGGTGTCGGCGAGGCGCAGCAGGCGGGCCCGCAGCACCGGGCCGCCGCCCAGGTCGATCGGGGTGGCCGCCTCGGCGGAGAGGCGGGCGGCCAGCTCGTCCTCCCGCGCGGACGCGGCCAGCCCGGTCAGGTCCAGCACGGCCAGCAGGCCGGCCGGCGGCTCGGCGACCACCGGCACCACCCGGTCGCCCTCGGCGGTCAGCGTGGTGCGCAGCGGCTCGTGCCGGGCGACCACCGCGTCCAGCGCCGCGCTCAGGGCGGGCAGGTCCAGCGGGCCGCGCAGCCGCCACGCCACCGGCGCCAGGTACGCCAGGTCGCCCGGGTCGGTCTGCGCCAGGTACCACATCTGCCGCTGCCCGGCGGAGGCGACGCGGCCGGCGGCCCCGCCGCCGGGGATGATCGCGTCCGCGCCCGCCGGCACGGCCGCGCCCCCGTCGGCGGCAGCGGCGCGCCGGGCGCGCAGGGCGGCGAGCAGCGCGGCCTGGCGCGGGGAGAGCACGTCAGTCATCGAGACGCCCGAGCATCGTCTCGGCCTCGGCGTCCGAGCAGGCCAGCACGCTGAGGTAGAGCGCGGCGGCCTCGTCCACGGCGGAACCGTGCTCGGCGCGCAGCGCGGCGGTGAACTCGCCCAGCGTGGGATGCTCGAAGACGGCGGCCAGCGGCACCCGCACGTCGAGGGCGGCGCGCAGCCGGGCCGCCATCCGGGCGGCCACCAGGGAGTCGCCGCCGAGCACGAAGAAGTTGTCCTCCGCCGTCACGTGGTCGGCCCGCAGCGCCGCGCGCCAGGCGTCCGCCACGACCTCCGCGACCGGGCTGCCCCCGTCGCGTGTCCCGTCCGTCGTCATCGTGTCCCCCGTCGTCCGTCCGTCGTCATCGGGTCCCCCGCCGTCCCGTCATCGCGGCCCCCGGTCGCGTGGTCCGTTCCCGTCAGCTCGTCCCCCGGTGTCTGCGCCGGTGCCGGCGGTCTGCCCGTCAACGGCCACGCCCGCAGCAGGCCGAGCGCCTCCGCGTCGTCGCGCGCCTCGACCACCGGACACGGCACCGGGGCCGGGCCGGTGCCGGCGGCGTCCAGCAGGAACCAGAGCCAGGCGAGGTAGCGGCCCGCGATCTCGTCGGCCGCGGTATCCGCCTCGGCCGGGTCGAACCCGCTGGCGGTGGCGAAGGCGCGGGCGAGCCGGGTCAGCTCGTGCCGCAGCCGGTCCACGGTCGCGTCAGGGTCGGCGAGCAGCGGGGCGGGTCCGGCCGGCGCGGGCTCGCCGGTGAGCTTGCGGTGCAGCACCGCGTACTCGCGGCGGACCGTCTCCTCGTCGGGCACCGTCGCCGCGACCAGGACCAGGTGGACCGGTGGCCCGCCGGCGTCGGCGAGGGCGCGGGCCAGGTGGTGGGCGAAGACCGCCGCGCTGCAGTAGCCGACGACCGTCACCGGACCGGCGTCGGCGGGCCGCAGCCGGAGGAACTCCGCCGCGCAGGCGTCCGCCAGGTCGCGGTGGCCGGGCAGCCCCGGGTGCAGCTCCAGGCTGGTCACCGGGTCCAGCCGCCAGATCTCGTGCCGGCGGCCCCGCGCGGGCCCGCCCGGCTGGCGCCCCGCCCCGGCTCCTGCCGCCCCGTCCACACCGGCCTCGGCCTCGGCTCCGGCTCCGGCCTCGGCTTCGGCTCCGGCCTCGGCTTCGGCTCCGGCCTCGGCTCCGGCTTCGGCTTCGACTTCGGCGAGGGTGGCGGCGGGGCCGGGCCCGGCGGAGTCGCCGGCGAACTCAACCGTCAGCAGGCACCCGGACCGTCCCTCGCTGACCTGGCGCAACGCGATCGTCCGTGCCATCGGGGTCTCCTTGTGCGTACGCGTCGAGCTGGTCGGTGACGGCGGTGGCGAGCGCCGCCGCGGCGTCGGGGGTGAGCGCCCGCCCGTCGGCCTCGACGAGGACGGACAGCGCCCCGCCCGGGTACTGACGCAGGGTCAGGCAGACCGGGAAGCGGTTGGCGGAGCGGCGCAGCTCCCGCCGCCGCCAGGTGACCCGCCCGGTGACCAGCTCGGGCTCCTCCACCGAGTCGAGGTAGCAGGTCGGGTAGGCACCGGGCGGGGCGCCGGTGCCCCGCAGCACCTCGGCCGCCACCTCCCGGAACGGGGCCTGCTCGGCCACCGCCCGACGCAGCTCCGCCCGGACCCGGCCGAGGGTGTCGGGCCAGGGCGTCCGCAGGTCCGTGCAGGGCAGCAGCACGGTGTTGACCGCGTACCCGGCGACGTCGAACTCGTCGGCGGCCCGGCGGGTGGTGGTGGCGCAGCCGACGACCACCGCGTCGCGGTCGAGCAGCGTGCCGAGCGCCCGCGCGTACGCGGCGGCGGCCAGCTCGGTCACGGTGCCGTCGCCCGCCCGGGTCAGCGCCCGGGCCGTGGCGCGCACCGGACGGGTCACCACGGTCCGGCCGGTGCCGCCGGGTACCGGGGCCGGCCCGGCGATCCCGCGCACCCGGGCCGCGGTGGCGCGGACGGCCTCCCGGGCGGCGGCGTCGGCGACCCGGGCCGACCGGCGCAGGTTCAGGTCGCACAGCGTGGCGGCAGGCGGCGGGGGCGACCAGGCCGGGTCGTCGTGGCAGCGGGCCAGGTCGGCCAGGAACAGCCGCAGGGACCACGCGTCGACCACCAGGTGGTGCCAGACCAGCAGCAGGTCGGTGCGGTCGCCGGAACCGAGCACGGCGCAGCGCAGCAGCGGCTCGGTCGTCGTGTCGAACGGGCGGCGGGCGCGGGCCCGCACCTCCGCGTCGAGCGCCGGGCCGTCGGTGAGGTCGACCAGTTCCACGGTCGGCGGGTGCCGGTCGAGCACCAGCTCGGGCAGGCCGTCGACGAGCCGCAGCCCGGCGCCGAACGCGGGGTGGGCGGCGACCGCCCGGCGCAGCGCGGCGGCCAGCCGACCCCGGTCCACGCTGGCCGTGGTGCTGAACCAGACCGGCTCCACGTAGAGGTCGGTGCCCGGGTCCAGTTCGTCGTGCAGCCACAGCCCGAGCTGCTCGGGGGTGAGCGGCGCGCGCCGCGCCCCCACCTCGGACGGGATCGCGGCCCTCGGCGCGGCACCGGGCGGCCGACCGGTCGACGCCTCCCGGAGCCGGGCGGCGAGGGCCGCCGCGTCGGGGGCGCGCAGGACGTCGGCGGAGGTCACCCGCACGCCGGTACGCTCGGTCAGCCGGGCGGCCACCCGGGCCGCGGCGAGCGAGGTGCCGCCGAGCGGCAGGAAGGCGTCGCCGGGCCGGATCTCCCCGGCCGGCAGCACCCGCCGCCAGGCGTCGAGCACCACGCCGACCGGGTCGGCCGGGTCGGGCACGTCGGCAGATTCCCCCGGGTCGGTCGGGGACGCCGCGGCGACCACGTCAACCGGTTCCCCGGGGTCGGTCGGGAAACCGGCGGCGGGCAGGGGCAGCGCGGCGAGCCGGTCGTGGTCGTACTTGCCGTGCGGGGTGAGCGGCAGCCGGGGCAGCAGGGCCACCACCGCCGGCACGGCGTACCCGGGGAGCCGGTCGCGGGCGTGGTCCCGGACCGCCCGCTCGGTCAGCCCGGCCCCCGGCTCCGCCGCCACGTACGCCACCAGCACGTCCCCGAGCCCGTCCCACCGCCGGGCCGCCACCACCACGTCACGGACGCCGGGCAGCCGGCGCAGCACCGCCTCCACCTCGGCCGGCTCGATCCGGAAGCCGCGAAGCTTGACCTGCCGGTCGACGCGGCCGAGGAAGAGCAGGTTGCCGTCGGGCAGGGTGCGCGCCAGGTCGCCGGTCCGGTAACTGCGCGTGCCGTCGGCCGCCGCGCCGAACGCCGGTTCCCCGCCCGGGTCCCGCAGGTAGCCGCGGGCCACCGCCGCGCCGGCGACGACCACCTCGCCGGTCCCCGTCGGACGGCACGACCCGTCGGGTTGGCGCAGCAGCAGCCGGGTGCCCCGCACGGCGGTGCCGATCGGGGTCCGCTCGCCGGGCACGGCGCCGTCGCGGGGCACCACGTACAGGGCGCAGCAGACGGTCGCCTCGGCCGGGCCGTAGCCGTTGACGACGGTCAGGGCCGGCCGGCTGCGGGCGATGTCCTGCAACAGCGGGCGCGGGATCGGCTCGACGCCGACCAGCAGCCGCCGCAGCCCGGCCAGCGCCCCCGGCTCGGCGCGCAGCAGCGCCCGCAGCTCGGGCAGGAACGCCGGCGGCACGTACGCGCTGCCCGCCCCCGCCGCGTCCAGGAACCCGGCGAGCGCGGCACCGTCGTGCCGGGCCCCGTCCGGCACGACCCGCACCGTCCCGCCCCGTACGAGGGGGGCGAAGCACTCCCAGACCGCGACGTCGAAGGAGGGGCGGGTCCACCACGTGCCGGTGTGCCCGTCCGGCGCCGGCGCGCGGTCGTCGAGGTCGGCGAGGAGGTTGAGCAGGTTGCCGTGCTCCACCTGCACGGCCTTCGGCGCGCCCGTCGAGCCGGAGGTGTGCACCACGTACGCCACGTCGGACGGCTCGCCGGTGTCGGTGAGGGGCGCGGCCGGCCCGGCCCCGGCGGCGGCCGGCGCGAGGACGGGCCGCCCGGGCGGGGCGGACCCGGCCACCACGAGCGCCGGTTCGGCGGCGTCGAGCAGCGCGGCGACGCGGGCCGGCGGTTGGCGCGGGTCCAGCGGCACGTACGCCGCCCGCACCGCGAACGCGCCGACGGCGGCGGCGACGGCGTGCACACCGGGCTCCAGCAGCACCCCGACCCGGTCGCCGGGGCCGACACCGCGCGCGGCGTAGCCGGCGGCGTAGCGGCCGGCCAGGTCGCGCAGGCCGGCCCAGGTGACGACGGCGTCCTCGGCGTGCACGGCGACCGCGTCCGGCCGCCGGTCGGCGGCGGCGAGCAGGCGGCTGAGCAGGGTGCCGGTCACCGGGCCGCCCCGACCCCGTCCGGCGCGACCGGCCCGGCGGCGCGCAGCGCCTCGACGGCGGCGAGGTAGTCGGCGAAGCGCCGGTGCTCGTAGAGCAGCGTGGCGCGCACGTCGACCCGCAGGCCCCGCCGGACCAGGGCGGTCAGCCGCACCGCGAGCAGCGAGTCCCCGCCGACGGTGAAGAAGTCGTCGTCGGGGCGGGGCGGGGTGCCCAGCACGGCCCGCCACGCCTCGGCGACCGCCGTCCCGGCCTCGGTCGGCCGGTTCCCCGGCACGTCCCGGCCGTTCCCGCGCTCGCCGGCCAGCCGCCGGGCGGTGCCGGCGCGCAGCGCGGCCCGGTCGAGCTTGCCGTTGGTGGTCAGCGGCAGGGCGTCGCACCGCTGCACGAGGTGCGGCACCATCGCGGCGGGCAGCCGGGAACGCAGCCAGTCCCGCACGGCGTCGGCGTCGACCGCGCCGACCACCCAGGCCACCAGCAGCGTCTGCCCGTCCCGGTCCAGCGTGCCGGCTGCGGCCTGGCCGACCCCGGGCATCGCGAGCAGGGCGAACTCCACCTCCCGCAGCTCGATCCGGTGGCCGCGGACCTTGACCTGGCCGTCGCTGCGGCCGACGAAGTGCAGCTCGCCGTCGCGGTCGCGCCGGCAGACGTCCCCGGTGCGGTAGTGCCGCTCCCCGTCGGCGACGCCGAAGGCGGCGGCGGTCTCGGCGGGCGCGGACCGGTAGCCACGGGCCAGCACCGGCCCGGCGACGACCAGCTCACCCTGCTCGTCGCCGTCCTCGGGGCAGGTCGGGGCCAGGGCCAGCCGGGCGCCGGCGACCGGCCGTCCGATCGGCGGCGGACCGGTCCGGTCGGTGTGCCGGCGCAGGTCCGACGTGGCGGTGACCAGGATGGTCGCCTCGGTGGGGCCGTAGAGGTTGTGCACGGCGGCGCCGAAGTCGGCCGGTGGCCAGGTGCGCAGCCGGTCGCCGCCCGTGGCCAGGCTGCGCAGCCGGCCGGTGTCGGCGCCGGCGCGCAGCAGGTGCTCGGCGAGCGGGGTGGTGAGGAAGCAGTGGTCGACCTCGCGCACCGTCGCCGCCACCCGCTCCGGGTCGCGGGCCACCGACTCGTCGGCGAGCAGCACCGTGGCGCCGCGCATCAGCGGCGCCCAGAGGTCGAGCAGGGCGGCGTCGAAGGCCAGCCCGGCGAAGGCGGCGGTCCGCACGCCGGGGCCGAGGCGGAAGGTGGTCGCGTACCAGTCGAGGACCGTCCACAGGCTGCGGTGGGCGACCTCGACCTGCTTGGGCCGGCCGGTGGAGCCGGAGGTGGAGATGAGGTACGCCAGGTCGTCGGCGTCGGGCAGCCGCAGGTGTTCCTCCCGGCCCGCGCGGACCGGGGTGACCCCGGCGGGCAGCCGGTCGCCGTACTCCTCGGCGGTGACGGCGATCCGGCAGCCGGCGTCGGTGAGGATCCGGGCGACCCGGGCCGCCGGCAGCGCCGGGTCCAGCGGGAGGAACGCGGCGCCGCAGAACCAGGCGGCGAGCTGCCCGACGACGGCGTCGGCGGTGCGCGGCCGCAGCACCGCGACCACCCGCCCGTCGTCGCCGCCCGCGTCCAGCGTCGGGGCCAGCGCCCCGGCCAGCTTCGTGGCGGCGGTGACGAGGTCGCGGTAGCGCAGCGTGCGGTGGCTGTCGACAACCGCCGTTCGGTCGGGGTGCGTCCGGGCGGCGCGCAGCACCTGGGCGGGGACGGTGGTGGGGCGCTGCTGACCGGCACGTGCGGTGGCGGTCACGGCTCCCCGCAGGGTCGGGTCACGACAGCGCCTCCAGGTCGCGCGGCGGAAGGGTGCGTAACAGCACGTCAACGCTTGTTACGCGAGTCATCCTGGCACCACGGCACGTGTCACGACCATCATCGACGGTGACGGGCCGAAACGGCGTTCGCCTCCATTTTCATGCACGTAGGTCTATTGACGCGTGGCTGCCGACTTCGCTAAACGGAGCCGGCGGGAAACCCACGGTGACCCGGCGGCCGACCGGCGTGGGCGGGCCGGCTCACCCCACCTCGCTCAGCAGGCCGTCGACGAGGTCGCGCGGCAGCCCGTGGGTGTCGTGCAGGTCGCGGTAGTCCTCGTCGGTCAGCGGCCCGCGGGACCGGCGACGCCGGACCACCGGGCGTCCGCGCCGCAGCAGCTCCCGGAACCGCCGCTCCTCGCCGGAGAGCACCTCGCGCACCTCGTCGGCGGTGACGCTCTGCCGGAACCCGTCGAGGGTGTGCCGCACCGGCCCGGTGGGCAGGTCGGACAGGCTGCGGGACGGCTCGTCGCGCCACAGGGTGGTGAGTACGCGGCGCAGCAGCCGGCGCAGCACGTAGCCGCGACCCGTGTTCGACGGCCGGACGCCGTCACCGACCACCACCACGCTCGACCGCAGGTGGTCGCCGACCAGGCGCAGCGGCTCGTTCCGCAGGTCCCACACGTCGCGGACGCCGCGGACCCACGGCACGAGCCCCTCGGTCTCGAAGACGGAGCGGTGGCCCCGCAGCACCATTTCCAGGCGTTCGAGGCCCATGCCGGTGTCCACGTTGGGCTGCCGCAGCGGCGTCAGGCTCCCATCCGGGTGCCGGCGGTAGCGCATCCGCACGTGGTTCCAGACCTCCATCCACCGGTCGTCGGTGCCGGGGGTGCCCCGGGGCGGCCCGTCCCCCGTCCAGACGAAGATCTCCGTGTCGGGTCCGCACGGCCCGGTGGTGCCGTTGGACCACCAGTTCTCTTCCCCGGTCAGCTCCACGGGCAGGCCCAGCTCACCCCAGGTGTGCAACGAGGACTCGTCCGGGCCGACCTGGTCGTCGCCGCCGAAGACCGTCACGTGCAGCCGGTCGTGGTCGATGCCGAAGCCGTCGCGCAGCAGCTCGTAGCCCCAGCGCAGGCTCTGCGGGAGGCCGTAGTCGCCGAGCGACCAGGAACCCAGCATCCGGAACACGGTCAGGTGGGTGGAGTCGCCGACCTCGTCCAGGTCGGTGGTGCGCAGGCAACGCTGCACGCTCACCAGGCGCCGGCCCAGCGGGTGGGGTCGGCCCTCCAGGTAGGGGGTCAGGGGGTGCATGCCGGAGGTGGTGAACAGCACCGGGTCGCCGGGCGGCGGGACGAGCGAGCCGTCGGGCACGAGTTCGTGGCCGCGCTGGCGGAAGAAGTCGACGAAGGTGCGGCTGATCGGGTCGTACGTCATGGCGGACGGCCTTTCCGGGTGGGGCGGCCGGAAAGGGTCCACCGCCGGGAACCGGCGGGCCGGGACGACGGAGAAGAACGCCGGCGGACCGTTTCCGGTCGCCGGCGGGAGGTGGTGAGGTCAGGCGGCGGCGACCGACGAGCGCGAAGCTCGCGCGGCCGCGGCGGCGAAGGAACGCCTGATCTCCATGCCTCCGACTGTACGCGGACGCCGCCGCCGCCGCCCAGCGCGTTTCGCGGCGGGCGGCGGCGTCGGGGAGGGTCAGGAACCCACGGAGGCGAGGGCCGGGGCGGGACGGTCGTCGACCGGGTCCGGGGTCTTGCGGTTGGGCAGGGACAGCCGGAAGACCTTCTTCCACGCGGAGAACACCTGCCGGGGCAGCGAGCCGGTGGTGTACTTCAGCCCGTACCGGTCGAACAGGGCCCGCACCTCGGGGGCGATCTCCTGGTAGCGGTTGCTGGGCAGGTCGGGGAAGAGGTGGTGCTCGATCTGGTACGACAGGTTGCCGGTCATGATGTGCAGCAGGCGGCTGCCGCTGATGTTGGCCGAGCCCAGCATCTGCCGCAGGTACCACTCGCCGCGCGTCTCGCCCACGATCGAGCGCCGGGAGAAGGTCTCCACGCCCTCCGGGAAGTGCCCGCACATGATCACCGAGTGGCTCCACAGGTTGCGCAGGAGGTTGGCGGTGAACGTGGCGGCCAGCGTGTGCAGGAACGACGGCCCGGACAGCAGCGGGTGCAGGACGTAGTCCTTGAGGACCTGCCGGCGGATCTTCCGGCCCACCGCGCGGGCCCGGGCCCGGAACCCCGGGTCCTTGTGCCGGCCCTTGCGCAGGTTGCGCCCCAACTCCAGGTCGTACGCGGCGATGCCGTACTCGAAGAAGCAGGCGTTGATGAAGTTCCACAGCGGCTGGCCCAGGTACATCGGCTGCCACCGCTGGTCCTCGTCGACGCGCATGATGCCGTAGCCGAGGTCGTTGTCCTTGCCGATCACGTTCGTGTACCGGTGGTGCAGCTCGTTGTGCGAGTGCTTCCACTGGTCGGCCGGCGAGACGTGGTCCCACTCCCAGGTGGTGGAGTGGATCTTCGGGTCCCGCATCCAGTCCCACTGGCCGTGCAGGACGTTGTGGCCGATCTCCATGTTCTCCAGGATCTTGGCCACGGTCAGGCCGGCGGTGCCCACGATCCAGGCCGGCGGGAAGAGCGAGAACAGCAGCACCACCCGGCTGCCCAGCTCCAGCTTGCGCTGCGTCGAGATGACCCGGCGGATGTACGCGGCGTCCCGCTCGCCCCGGTCGGCGATCACCCGGTCGCGGATCGCGTCGAGTTCCTTGCCGATGGTCTCGATGTCCTCGGCGGTCAGGTGGGCGATCGGGTTGACGGGCTTGTTCTGGATCACGGTCACGTCGGGTACTCCGGTCAGTGGTCGATGTCGCAGGGGCCGGCCGCGGCCGACACGCAGGTCTGGATGAGGACGCCGTCGCCGGGCACCGCCGTGGTCAGGTCCCCGTTGCGCAGGTCGCGGACCGCGCCCTGGCGCAGCGGCAGGACGCAGCCGAAGCAGATGCCCATCCGGCAGCCCGAGGGCATCAGCACCCCGGCGTTCTCGCCGGCGTCGAGCAGTGGGGTGGCGCCGTCGGCCGCCACGGTCACCCCGGAGCGGGCGAAGGTGACGGTGCCGCCCTCCCCGGGCGAGATGACGGTGGGCCGGAACCGCTCGGTGTGCAGCCGCTCGCCGCATCCCCGGGCCGTCCAGTGCTCCGCCAGCGCGTCGAGCAGGCCGACGGGGCCGCAGGCCCAGGTCTCCCGGTCGAGGTGGTCGGGCACGAGGCCGGCGAGGTCGGCCACGGTGAGCAGCCCGTCGGCGTCGGTGTGCCGCTCCACCAGCCGGATCGCGCCCTGCGCGGCGAGGTCCCGCAGGTCGGCGCCGAAGATCATGTCGGCCGGGGTCGGCGCGGAGTGCACCACGACGACGTCGGCACCGGCCAGCACGCCCGAGCGCAGCATCCCCATCACCGGGGTGACCCCGCTGCCGGCGGTCACGAAGAGCACCCGGGCGGGCGGCCGGCCGGGCAGCACGAAGTCGCCCTGGGCCTGGTCGAGCTGGACCAGCGTCCCGGGCCGCGCCCGTCGGACGAGGTGGTTGCTGACCACGCCGTCCGGGATCGCCTTGACGGTGATCGAGAGGGGCCCGCGGGCGGTCGGGGCCGAGGTGACCGAGTACGCCCGCCACAGGCGCACGCCGTCGACGTCGACGCCGAGGCGGACGTACTGGCCGGGGATGTGCCCCCGCCAGTCGCGGCCCGGCCGGATCACCAGTGTCGCCGCGTCGGCGGTCTCGGGGCGCACGGCGACGATCCGGCCGCGCAGGTCCGCCCCGGAGCGCAGCGGGGCCACCAGGTCGAGGTAGTCGTCGGGCAGCAGCGGGGTGGTGACCGACGCGGCCAGCCGCAGGATGCGGCCCCGCAGGGACGCCTTCGCGGGTGGGCGCGGGACCGTGGTCGTCATGATTCGATGGTCGCGGCAGCCTGGCATAAAATCTTGGCCTGCGAAGGTGAACCGATCCAGCCTTTTTGTGCGAAGGGAACAAACGTGTCGGAACGCTCCGAGGCCACCCGGCGCGCGGCCGGTCTCGAACTGGACGCGCGGGTCGCGGGCGCGCTGCGCGACCGGCTGCCGCTGCTCGCCGAGCGGACGATCACCGCGATCACCGCCGAGGTCCCGAGCTACTCCGGCACCCTCACCGGTCAGATGCGCGAGAAGATCGAGACCGCGGTGCAGCTCGCGCTCGGCACGTTCCTCCAGCTCATCGAGCGGTCCCAGGGCGCCGACCCGAGCACGCCCCTGGCCGGCGCCCTGGAGGCCGCGTACGCCCTCGGCAGCGGCGAGGCGCGCTCCGGCCGGAGCATGGACGCGCTGCTGGCCGCGTACCGGGTGGGCGCCCGCGTCTCGTGGCGGGAGATGTCGACCACCACGGTGCAGGGCGGGTCGTCCGCGGCCACCGTCGCCGAGTTCGCCGAGCTGATGTTCGCGTACATCGACGAGCTTTCCGCCGCCAGCGTGGCCGGGCACGCCGACGAGCTGGCCAGCGTGGGCCGGGCCCGGCGCCGCAACCTGGAACGGCTCACCCAGCGGCTGCTCGCCGGCGAGCCCGAGGAGGTGCTGCTGCGCAGCGCCGACCAGGCCGACTGGCCGCCGCCGCAGACCCTCACCGTCGTGCTGCTGCCGCGGGCCAACCTCCGGGCGGCGCTCGCGCTGCTGCACCCGCACACCCTGGAGAGCGGCGAGGAACCGCCGGCGGCCGCGGCGGGCGAGGACCTCGCGGTGCTGCTGGTGCCCGACACACACGGCGACCGGCGGCGCCAGCTCGCCCGGGTGCTGCGCGGGCGGCGCGCGGTGCTCGGCCCCGCCCGCCCGTGGACCCGGGTGGCCTCCTCCTACCAGCGCGCGACCCGGGCCCTGTCGCTCGGCCTGCGCCCCGCCGACGACGGCGCGGCGCTGGACACCGAGGAGCACCTCGCCGAGCTGGTACTGAGCACGGATTCGGAGGGGCTCGCCGACCTGCGCGCCCGGGTCCTGGCGCCGCTGGCGTCGCTGCCGACCGCCACCGCCGACCGCCTCGCCGAGACGCTGCGCTCCTGGCTGCTGCACCACGGCCGGCGCGACGACGTCGCCGCCGACCTCTTCGTACACCCGCAGACCGTGCGCTACCGGATGGGCAAGCTCCGTGAGCTGTACGGCGACCGGCTGGCCGATCCGGGGACCGTCCTCGACCTCACCCTCGCCCTGGCCTTCCCGCCACGCGACGGGGCCGGCGACACAGCGTCCTGATCGGACCGTCGGCCCTCGTGGACGCGGCTCCGCCCCCGCTCGGGATCGGCGACGGGACGCGCGCCGAGCGCCGTTCAACCCCATGGGAACGATCAGGTCAGATACCGGACATAACCGTATCGCCGGCCGACTTCGTCTGGCACCCTGATCCCTCCTCGCCCACGATCACCACGTTGGCGGCAAGGCCGGTGGTCGCCGCGCGGCGGGGCGGAACGGGGCTGCTTCCGACACCGCGACGCCCGCACCAGGAGGGCCGTCGGGCGGGGCCCGGCGAGCGAGAGGACGTGCATGGCGCCGCACACGGGGGACGGACACGGTGCCGACCGGTCGGCCCCGGCCACCCGACGGAGACGTCGCGCGGGCCGGCTCCGCGACGCCCTGCGGACGACCCCGGCACTGATCGTGGTCGGCGGCGCCGTGCTGGTCGCCGCGCTCGCCGCGACCGCCGCCGTCGCCGTGCAGTCCCGGGCGTCCGCCACCACGCTGGGCGAGCGGTCCGCCGAGACCGCCGTGCGCACCAGCACGACCGCCCGCGAGATCTACCAGGGCCTCGCCGACGCCGACGTCGCCGCCAGCGCCGTCTTCCTGCTCCCGCCCACCGAGGACCGGCGCGCCTCGCTCGTCGGCGCGTACGACACGGCGGTGCACGAGGTGGAGCGCACGCTGACCGACTCGATGGGCAACGCCGTCGACGACCCCGACCGGCTGACCAGGCTGGCGACGATCGCCGCACGGCTGAAGGTCTACCGGGACGTGGTGTGCGCCGCGCTGCGGGTGGCCGGCCCCCTCCCCGCGCTTCCCGGCGGGGAGCAGCGCCGCCCCTGCACGCCGGCGGAGACGACGGCGGAGACCGGGGCGGACGACGCGGCGGCCCGCGCCGTGCTCGCCTCGGCCTACGCCCGCGAGGCGTCGCACTACATGTCCACCGAGCTGCTCGCCGCGGCGCAGGGCCTGTGGAACTACGACACCCGGCGGCTGCTCGAGGCCCGCGCCGACGCGCGGCCGTGGCTCGCCGCGTCCGTGCTGGTGCCGCTGGGCACCCTCGCCGCCCTGGTGGTGGTGCAGGTGTGGCTGCGCCGGCGGACCCGGCGCCGGCTGAACGCCGGCCTGCTGCTGGCCTCGCTGGGCACCACGGCCGTGCTGGCCATGCTGGTCTCGTCGTGGTGGCACTGGCCGGACGCCGACCGGAGGTTCCCCGAGCTGGAACGGGCGATCGACGCGCAGAGCGCCACGCAGCAGCGGCTCGGCACCCTGCTGGCCGGCCGCGCCGACGTCTACCTCGGGCTCGGGGCGAGCGTCGACCCGGCGGGGCACAAGGCCGACTTCGACCGGCGGGACCTCTGCGCCGATCCCGCCGGGCAGGAAACCCCGAGGGACCGGATCGACTGCACCGCCCTGACGGAGGCGGTCTGGCCGGCCCGGCAGAGCCGGACGCCCAACGCGTTCCGCAACGCGGTCGACACCGTGCTCAGCGAGGGTTCGGCGGGCCGGGCGTTCGTCACCGCGGAGGGCCACCTCCTCGCCGACCTGACCGCCCGCAACGAGGAGGTCTCCCGGATGGTGACCGACCTGCCCAAGGCGCCACGCCATCTCGGCGGCACGGCCGCCTGGGTCACGCTGCTCGCCGCCGCCGGAGTGGTCGCCGGGCTGCGCCAGCGCTACCTGGAGTACCAGTGACCGCGACCCGGAGGGCTCCGACGACGACGCGACGCGGTGGCAGCGGGGCGCTGGTCGCCGCGCTCCTGACCGCCCTCGCCGGGTGCACCGCGCCCGCGGCGCCGCCCCCCGCGCCCCCGGCGCGGCCGCAGGGGGTGGCGACGGTCCCGACGACCGACGGGGCGGACGCGATCTGCCCGGTGCGCCGCAGCCTTCCCGCGAACCCGACCCCGCCGTCCCGGATCCTCGACCGGGGCGAGCTGGTGGTGGGCGTCGACCCGTCCGACGCCACGATGAGCCACTGGGACGCCCGCACCCAGCGGTTCGAGGGCTTCAACATCGAGCTGATGCTGGCGGTCGCCCGGGCCGTCTGGCCGACGGAGGACCCGCGCGAGCGGCTCACCTTCAAGGTGGTGCCGCCCGGCCAGGGCGCCTTCACCATGGTGGAGAACGGCGACATCGACGTCGTGGCCACCTCCCTGACGGCGACGTGCCAACGGGCCCGGCGGGTCGTCTTCTCCAACGACTACCTCGACTCCGGCCAGAGCGTGCTGGTCCGCGAACGCGCCGAGGGGGTGCCGGAGTACGCCGGCATGGAGCAGCTCGGGGGCAAGCGGGTCTGCGCCGGCGCGAACACGACCTCGCTCGCGATGATCTCCAGCTACCGCACCCTGACGGGCGAGCGGCTCGTGCCGGTGCAGGCCGTCCACTCGGTCGACTGCCTCGTCATGCTGCGCCAGGGCCAGGTCGAGGGCGTCAGCACCGACGAGAACATCCTGCTGGGCTTCGCCCAGATGGCCCCGGACACGATGCTGGTGACCGAGCCGCCGCGCCGCGACCGGCAGTTCTGCGCGTACCACCGGGACTCCGACTGCACCTGGTTCACCGACGAGCCGCACGCCTTCGCGTTCCACCTCGACCACGGCCGGGAGCTGGCCGCGTACGTGAACCACGTGCTGGCGTCGCCGCGCACCGCGACGGTGTGGCGGCAGGCCCACGACCGGTGGCTCGCCGGGCACCGGGACAGGGGCATGCCGTCGCCCGAGCCGCCGACCACGGTGTGGCCGCCCCCCGACCCGCCGCCGGTCACGCCGCGGCCGACCGACTGACGGGCGGCGCCTGATGTCCCACCGGGAACGCCTCGACGCCACCCTGGCGGCGCACGCCTGGGTGTGCGAGAGCCTGCTCGAGGTGCAGCAGCTCGTCACCGACGCCTTCCGGCAGCCGACCGGCCCCGCCGCGGCGTCCGCGCGTGAGGCCCGGGACCTGCTGCACCGGCTCGGCTGCCTGTCGCTGGCCCTGGACCGCCTGGTCGACGACCTCGACGGCGTAGACCGGTCCACACCCGCCGGTGCGGACGCGCTGGCCCGGCTGCTGGCCGGCCCCTGCCGGGTCCGGTTCACCGCGGCGACCGGCGAGCCGGTCCGCCTGGAGGAGATGACCGTCGAGCAGGTCGTGGTGGCGGCCCGCGAGCACGTGGCCCGGATCCGCCAGATCGTGGACGCGCACGGCCGCGATCGGCTGGCGGTCCGGGCACAGCGGCTGCGTTCCTCCGTGGACCGGCTCCGGCGGCTCGCCGCGGACGCCGCCGCCGAGGGCCTGGGCGACGGGGCCGACCCCGTGGCCGGGCTCGCGGTCGACGGGCTGCTGGAGCAGGTCGCCGTCGCCGAGGCGGCGGGCCGGGGGCGGTGGCTGCGCGGCGACGCCGGGCCGGACGGGGACGACGGGACGCTGTCCGAAGCCGTCGACCGGGCGGTCGAGCTGACCGACGCCGCGCGGCGCCGGCTGCGCCGCCGGTGCCACCTGGAGCTCACGGGGCGGCTGGAGGCGTACCGGCAGAAGGCCGCCGACGTGGGCCGGGCCGAGCATCCCGACGTCGAGGAGAGCTACCGGGACGCCCGGGCCGCGCTGCGCCCCGACGTTTTCGACGTAACCGGCGCCAGCCGGGCGGTCCGGGCCTACCAGCAGGCCGTGAACGGGGGTATGCGATGACGGCGGTCAGCCGCGGCTGCGCGGAGCGCAACTGCCCCGGCAGCGTGGACTCCGACGGGTTCTGCCGGCTGTGGGGGCACGAGTGCGCCGGGGCCGCCGCCGCCCCCGGCACGGGGCCGAGCCCCGGCCCCGACCTCGACCGGCGCCCGGCGCGGACGGCGTCCCGGCCGTGGGAGCAGCCGGCGGTGCTGCCCACCGCCCGGCCCCACGACCCACTGTCGGCGCTGGTGTCGCAGCCGGTCGTCCCCGAGCACTCCCGCTACTGCGCGAAGACGACCTGCCGGCGCCGGCTGCCCCGGGTCGCCGGATACTGCCCGGACTGCGGCACCCGGTACTCCTTCACCCCGCCGCTGGCCAACGGCGACCTGCGGGCCGGGCACTACCGGATCGAGGGCTGCCTGGGCAACGGCGGGGTCGGCTGGGTGTTCCTCGCCCGGGACGAGGACATGGACGGCGCGTGGCGGGTGCTGAAGGGGCAGCGCAACCCGGAGGACCGGGAGGCCGTCGCGGCGTTCGTCGCCGAACGGCAGGCGCTGATCGCGCTGAACCACCCGCACATCGTCACGATCACCCACGCGCTGCGTCCCGAGTCCGACCGGGACGCCGGCTACCTGGTGATGGAGTACGTCAACGGGGGCACCCTCGAGGAGGCGCGCAGCACGGCCGGGCCGGACGGCGGTTCCTGCGCCGTCGACGTGGCGCAGGCGCTCGGGTACGGCGTGCAGATCCTCGACGCCTTCGAGTACCTGCACGACCAGGGCTGGCTGTACTGCGACCTGAAGCCCGAGAACGTGATGCGGGTCGGCGGGCAGGGCGCCAACGACCCGATCAAGCTCGTCGACTTCGGCGCCGCCCGCCGGATCGACAACGCGGTGAGCCCGGCCTGGGGCACCGCGGGCTTCACCGCCCCGGAGGTGGAACGTCTGGGGCCGGCCGGCCCGAGCGTGCGGTCGGACCTCTACACCGTCGGCCGGACCCTCGCGGCGCTGACCCTGGTGCCCCGGTCCGTCGACGTGACCCGGATCCCGCCCGGACAGGACCTGCTGCGGTTGCCCGTGCCGGCGCGGCTCGACCCGTTCCTGCGGTTGCTGGCCCGCGCCACCGCCGCCGAGCCGGACGACCGGTTCGCCTCCGCCGCCGAGATGCGCGAGCAGGTCCGGGGGGTCCGGCGGCAGGTCGCGTCGGCGGGCGACGGCGTGCCCCGGCCGACCCGGTCCACCCTGTTCAGTCCCTCCGCGTGCGCATTCGGCCTGCACACCGACGGGGACGCGCTCGACGTCGTGGAGATCACGCTCGGTCTGCCCGCGCCCCTGGTCGACGGCGCCGACCCGGCCGCCGGTTTCCTCGCCTCGCTCGGCCCGGCCGACCCGGCGGAGCTCATCGAGCTGCTGAAGACCGCCCCGGAGCGGACGGCGCAGGTCACCTACCGCGCCGTCCGGGCACACCTCGCCGCCGGCCGGGCGGACGAGGCGGGGCCGCTGCTCGCCGAGTTCCCCGAGGAACTGCGGGACTGGTCGCTGTGGTGGCACCGCGGCCTGGTGGCCCTGGTGGGCCGCGACTTCGGCACCGCCCGCCGTCGGTTCGCTCAGGTCTACGGGTGGCTGCCGGGCGAGGTCTCCACCCGGCTGGCGTACGCGGTGGCCTGCGAGCTCGACGGCGACCCGCGCACGGCCGCCGACCACTACCGGGGGGTGTGGGACACCGACCCGGGCGTGGTGGGCGCGGCCTTCGGGCTGGCCCGCTGCCTGCTGACGACGGCCGACGCGCGCAGCGCCGCCGACGCCCTGCTGAAGGTGCCGGAGTCGTCCCGGGCCTCGACGGTGGCGGTGACCTGCGCGGTGCGGATCCTGCTCGACGCGCCGGACGACGGGCACCGGCTCGACGCCGCGCTCGACGCCGCAGGAATGGTCGACAAGCTGCCCCCGTTCGACGAACGCGAGCAGGTCGAGGCGCACATCCTGCGGATCGCGCTGGACTGCGACCTGGCCGCCGGGCGCCACGCCGGGCGGCGACTGTTCGGCCACCCGCTGGAGGAGGACGCCCTGCGCGGCGCGTTCGAGCGCCGGTGCCGGTCCCGCGCCCGACGCACCGCCGACCGGCGCGAGCGCATCGCGCTCGTCGACCTTGCCAACGCGTACCGGCCGGTGACGTGGTGGTGAGCCCGGCCGCCGGCCCCGACGGAAAGAGGTCACCCGTGCCCCCCGCCAACGGTCTGCCGCTGCGCCTGAGCGTGCACCACACCGAGTACGTGCCCGCCGACGGGGCGGTCGTCGACGTCGTCGCCACCGTCGGGGGCGTGGAGCCGGAGGACGGGGACGTCCGCCACGACGGCCTGGCCGAGGTGATCCTGCTCGACTCCTCCGGCTCGATGGCGGCGCCGCAGGCCAAGATGCGGGCCGCCCGGCAGGCGACCGCCGCCGCCATCGACGCCCTGCCGGACGGGGTCGCGTTCGCGGTGGTGGCCGGCACCGCCAACGCCACGATGGTCTACCCGGGCGACCGGCGGCTGGCGGTCGCCGACGAGAGCACCCGCGCCGCCGCCCGCAACGCGCTGCGGCACGTGGCACCGCACGGCGGCACCGCCATCGGCACGTGGCTGCTGCTGGCCCGCCAGCTGCTCGCCACGCGGCCCGACGCGATCGGGCACGTCATCCTGCTCACCGACGGCCGCAACGAGTCCCAGCGCCCGGCCGACCTGCGGGCGGCGGTGGACGACTGCGTGGGGTGCTTCACCGTCGACTGCCGTGCCATCGGCTCCGCCGACGGCGTGCACGACTGGGACGCGGCGGAGCTGCTGGGCATCGCGGAGGCGTTGGGGGCCAACCCCGTCGTGCCGGTGGAGGACCTCGCCGGGCTCGCCGACGAGTTCCGGGCGGTGCTGACGCGCGCGATGTCCCGCCGGGTCGCCGGCGTGCGGCTCCGGGTGCGCACCACCGGGCTGGCCCGGGTCCGCTTCGTCAAGCAGGTACACCCGGCGATCGCCGACCTCACGGGGCGCGGCGAGCCGGCCGGTGAGCTGACCACCGACTACCCGGTCGGCGCGTGGAGCCCGCACGACCAGCGGGACTACCACGTCGCCCTGGAGGTCGACGCGATGGCGCCGGGGGCGCGACGGCGGGTCGGCTGGGTGAGCGTCCACGCCGACGCGGACGGCGAGCCGGTCGAGGCGCCGATCACCGTGGAGTGGACCGAGGACGCCCTGCGGTACTCGGAGATCAACGAGAGCGTCGCCCACTACACCCGGCAGCAGGACTACGCGGCGGCGGTCCAGCGCGGGCTGACGGCCGCCCGGGCGGGCCGGGCCGCCGAGGCCGAGGAGCACCTGGGCCGCGCGGTGGCTCTCGCCCACGCCGCGGGCCGCGACGACGACGTGGTCCTGCTCGCCCGGGTGGTGGACGTCCTGGACGCCGCCGGCGGCCGGGTCCGCCTCAAGCCCGACGTGGACGCCCGGCTGACCCAGTCCTCCCTGGTCGTGTCCCACCACACCTCCCGGTGGGGGCCGCAGGAGCCGCCGGCGCAGCGGGCCGCGCCAGCAGGCCCGCCCGCGCCGTGGCGGCACTGCGGCGAGGCGCAGACCGGCGCCTACTGCGAGGGGTGCGGGGCCCACCACCTGGCGGCGGACCGGCCCGGCGCCGGCCGGCCCTGACGCCGATGGACCTGGAGATCCCCAACCAGGTCGCCGGCGTCGTCAGCGGCACGCTGGCGCTCGCCGGCGCGGTCCTCGCCGTCCGCCGCTACACCCGGGACCGGGACCGGCGCGGCTGGTGGTCCGCGCTGAGCCCGGTCTGGAAGCGGGAGGCGGACGCCGGCATCGTGCACCCGCACCGGTTCGGCGGGTACGTGAAGCCGCTGTCCGAGGTGTACGTGCCGCGCCGGGTGGTGCCCCGGCTCGCCCCGGCCGGCGACGGCGTCGACGTGGCGGACCTGCTCACCGGTGCCGGCAACGTGCTGCTGATCGGCGAGCCGGGCAGCGGCAAGACGGCGCTCGTCCGCTACGAGAGCGCCCGGTCGGCGCAGCGCTGGCTCGCCGGACGCGGCCGGCGGCGACGGTCCCCGCCCGGTCCCGTGCTGGTGAGCCTGCCGGCCACCGCCCTGGTGCACCAGCCGCTGCCCGTCGCGCTCGCCGAGGCGTACCCGCGGGACGGCGCCCCGCTCGACGTGGAGCAGCCGCCCGCTCCCGGGCGGCGGTGGCTGGTCTGCGTCGACGGGGTCGACGCCGTCGCCGACCCGGACGAGCGGGCCGTCGTGCTCAACCGCCTCGCCACCCTGGCCCGCTCCCCCGGCCCGGCCGCCGCGCCGAAGCCGTGGCGCCTCCTGGTGACCACGCGGCACCTGGCCGAGGACGAGCTGGCCGTGCTGAGCGACGGCTACGCGGCGTACCACCTGGCGCACTTCACCGACGCCGACGTCGCGCTGCTGGCCGCCCGGTGGTTCCCGGACGACGCCACGGCGCGCCGGTTCCTGGACTGGGCCCACGCCCAGCGCATCACCGGCCCGGTGCACAACCCGCTGACCGCCACCATCGCCGTGCTGGTGTGGGAGGGCGGGCAGGCGGAAGCGGCCCCGCAGCCCGGCCCGGCGGCCCTGCTCGACGAGTTCGTCCGCGCCCTGCTGCGCGGCGGCCGGGACAGCCTGGACGCCGCCTGCGAGGCGCTGCTGCGCTGCCCGCCCGAGGGCGAGTCGATCGCGGCCTGGCTGGTGGCGCGGCACACCGAACTCGTCGAGGTGGCGGCGACCGCCGCGGTCACCGGGGGCGATCCGGTGGCGGCGGTCGTGGACTGGTCGGCGGCGCACGCGCCGGCTCCCCCGGCCCGGGCGCTGCCCGACTGGCCCACCCACGTACGGCAGATCCTGCTCGCCACGAACCTCTTCCGGGCCGACCGGCACACCCTGGCCTCGGTCTGGCCCAGCCTGGTGGACTACCTGGCGGCGGGGCCGCTCGCCCGGGACTGGCGGCCCGACGAGTGGGTGACGCTGATGAACACCCGCTCGACGCGGTTCGTCGCGTTGCAGGCGATCAGCCGGGCCGCCGTCGCGCCGGCCTTCCTGCGGGACCGCCTGGCGGAGCCGGACGGCGCGATCGCCGCCGGTCACCTGCTCGCCGGCCGCGCCGGGACGGGCGGCGCCGGCGCACTCCCGTTCCGGGCGGACGTGCTCGCGGCGCTGCTGACGCACTGGGCCGGCGGCGCGGACCGCCCCGCCGGCCGGGACGCCGCGCGGGAGTGCTTCTCGCTGCTCATGACGCTGGCCGCGGACCGGGCCGACCGGGACCTGCTGCACGACGTCGCCACGGATCCACGACGGCCGGGCGACGTCCGCCGGGCCGCGGCGCTCTTCTTCGCCGTACGCAAGCGCAACGCCCGCCCCCGATGAGCGCTGGCTCCCGACCCCGGCTGCCCGGGACGCGCACGGCGACATCCCGCGGCAGCCGTACCACCGCAGAGGCCCGCGCTCGGACGAGCGCGGGCCTCTGTCACGTCGCCCGACGGGCGTTGTTCGCCTATGCCGGCCGTCGCGGACCGACGACGGTCCAGCAGAGGCCGGCGGGATCGCGCAGGGTCGGCTGGTGCGCCGGACCCGCCGGCGGTTCGACGCGGGCACCGGCGGCCAGCGCCCGCCGCAGCACCGCGTCGGGGTCGGTCCGCTCGATGGTCAGCACGCCGTCCCGGCCCTCGGCCGGCGACCCCGCCTCGTTCCACTCGCTGACGGTCAGCCGGTGCCCGTCGACGGCCAGTTCCGCCTGCAGGACGCGGCCGTCGAGCAGGCACTCCCGCTGGAGCTGGACGGCGTCGAGGACATCCGTGTAGAAGGCGACGGCCTCGGCCGTGTCGCTGACCGAGAGGAGGGGCCCCGGCGCGTCGTTCGCTGGCCTCATCAGACTCGTGCCCCCTTCCGCTACTCGGCGATCCGGGTCCGACCGGTCCAGCGGAACACCACGGGCACGTCGGCCGTATCCGGGGCGTTGCCCCGCTCGAAGTGCTCGTACCCTCCGTAGTGCCGGACCTTGATCTTCTCCTCAGCCCGCGCCACCCGGTGACTGCGCAGGTCGGCCGGCAGATCGGCCGGGCCGCCCTCCAGGACGGCATCGATGACGCCGGCGACGTCCCGGGCGACCGGATCAGCTTGCGAAAAGTCCTTCATGGCACGACCTCCGTCGCATTCCGCACACCTCGGACGGGCCCGCCGCTGGCCGGCGGACGCGTCCACACAGGTCTGACGACACCCGTTGCCGGGGTGAACGGACGCTCCGGGTCGAACGTCGTTGTTCCGGTGGCCGGCCGCCCGTTCCGCAGCGAACGTAATCCAGGTCACATCCGCCCGAACACCCTTAGCGGACCCCTAGGACCCGCCCTGGGCAGCGACGATGCTTCCGCACGCCCGGGCGCCGACCACCGGTCGGCTCACTCCCAGCGGAAGAAGCGGGTCGCCAACACGGAGCCGAGCACGGCCGTCACGGCCAGGGCGAGCAGCTGCCCCCACTGCGGGCTGGCACCCGCCCACGCCGCGCCGATGGTGTCCACCGTGGCGCCCAGCGGCGAGTAGTCGGCGATGAGGGCCAGGGCGGCCGGCATCCGGTCCCGGGGCAGCCAGGCGCCGGCCAGGAAGAGCAGCGGGAAGAACAGCGCGGGGCCGATCGACTGCGCCGCCCGGGCGGACGGCGCCAGCGCCGCGATCAGCAGCCCGACGGCGAAGAGGCAGGCCACCCCGAGCAGGAACGCCAGCACGAAACCGGGGAGATTGGCCGGCGCCGGCTGGTCCAGCAGGAACCGTACGGCGATCGAGGTGATCACCGCACCGAGGACGCCCGCCACCAGGTTGACCACGACCTGGGCCACCAGCAGGAGGGCGGGCTGCACCGGGGTGGTCGCCAGGCGGCGCAGGACCCGGCGTTCGCGGTAGATGCCGAGCGCCATCGGCAGGGTGAAGAGCGCGAGCATGCCGATCGTCAGTGACAGCGACAGGGACGGCAGGAAGGTCTGCTCGGCGTGCTGCCCGGTGCCGGCGGCCGGGCCGCCGCGTTGCGGCAACCCGAAGACGAGCATCAGGCCGATCGGCAGGGCGAAGACGAAGAACAGCGACACCGGCTCCCGGAGGAACAGCTTCGTCTCGACGGCGATCAGCTTGGTCAGGGCGCTCACGATGACCTCCCGTCGGTCGGGTGCGTGGCGGTCCGGCCGGCACGGCCGGTGAGGGACACGAACGCGTCGTCGAGGCTGGGCTGCTCGACCCGGAGCGCGGTGTAGCGGATGCCGGCCCCGTTGAGCGCGGACATGACCGACTGGAGCACGTCCGCCGTGCCGGTCACCGTCACCTCCGCGCCGTCGCGGGACACCCCGGTCACGTCGGGCAACCCGAGCAGCAGCGCGTCCTCGACCGGCTCGTCGGGCCGGAAGTGCACCCGGTGCTCGGTACCCACCCGGTTGAGCAGACCGGACGGGCTGTCGATCGCCACCACCCGCCCCTGGTCGATGATCGCGAGCCGGTCGCAGAGGCGTTCCGCCTCCTCCATGAAGTGGGTGACCAGCACGACGGTGACGCCCCGGTCGCGGATCCGCTCGACCAGGTCCCAGGTGTCCCGGCGGCCCTGCGGGTCGAGCCCCGTGGTCAGCTCGTCGAGGATGGCGACCTCGGGCCGCCCGACCAGGGACAACGCCACCGACAGCCGCTGCTTCTGCCCGCCGGAGAGCTTCTGGAAGTAGGTGTTGCGCTGCTCGGCCAGGCCGAGGCCGGTCAGCAGCTCGTCGATGTCGGCCTGGTTCCGGTAGAAGGACCGGTACAGGTCCAGCGCCTCCCACACCCGCACCTTGTCGGGCAGTTGGCTCTCCTGGAGCTGGGCGCCGACGCGCTGGCACACCTCGGCGCGGTCGCGGATCGGGTCGAGCCCGAGCACCCGGATGGTGCCGCCGTCGGGCCGACGCAGCCCCTGCACGCACTCGACGGTGGTGGTCTTGCCCGCCCCGTTGGGGCCCAGCACGCCGAAGATCTCGCCCTGCTCGACGGTGAAGGAGACGTCCGCGACGGCGACCTTCTCCCCGTACCGTTTCTGCAGATGATCGACTTCGATGACCGGCATGGGCGTGGTCCTCCTTCACGTGCGGGCGGCCGTCGGAGCGGGCGGGACCCCCGGCTGGTCGTGGCGTCGGCTGCGGTGACGTGCCAGCGCCGGCCCGCCCGCGAGGCCGGCCGACGCCCGACATCATCCGTCCAACGGAGGTACGAATCAATCGATCAGTTGACGAATCGGGGGTTTCGAACGGGATACGACCCGGAGACAGGGGTGTCGACCGGCAGCCGGGCGCGGCGACAGGGGTGTTGGCCGGTTACCGCGCGTGTCCGTCGACGCGGTGGGGTGGGCCGGGCGCCGGGCAGAGGGGCAGCAGCTCGTCCAGCCGGGTCAGCACGACGTCGGGGCCGGCGGCGCGCAGGGCCTCCTCGTCGGACTCGCCCCACAGCGCGGCCACCGCGACCACCCCGGCCGCCCGCGCGCTGAGCAGGTCGCTCGGTGCGTCACCGACCATGAGCGCCTCCGCCGGCCGGGCCCCGAGCAGCCGCAGCGCCTGCCGCACGATGTCCGGTGCGGGCTTGGGCCGGGGCACCTCGTCCGAGCCCACCACGTGGTCGACGAGCGGCAACAGGTCGAGTCGGCCGAGCAGGTCCCGGGCCCGTACGCCGCTGCGGCCGGTCGCCACGGCCAGGCCGATCCCCCGCCGCCGCAGCGTGCCGAGCAGCTCCGGCACCCCGTCGACGGGGGTGACCCGGTGCGCGAGGCGGTTGCTCTCCCGGACGAACGGCTCGGCCAGCGCCGCCGGCAGGCCCATCAGCTCCAGCACCTCCGGCAGGTACCGGCCCGGGTGGCGGCAGTACTCCTCGACCGGGGCGACGCCGTCGCCGACCACCTCGCCGTACGCGAGGGCGAACGCCTCCCTGGCCACGGCGAGGCTGTCGACCAGCACCCCGTCGAGGTCGAGCACCACGGCCCGGACGCTCGCGGGCACCGGCACCCGTTCCGTCGTCTCCCCGGCCACCGACGCCACCTTCCGCCCGTCCGACCTCGCCGGCCGGTAGGGGTGGCAGGCCGGGGGACGCCCCGACTACGGTCGGGATCGTCGTCCCGGGCCTGCCGGCCGGGCGTACGCACCCGCCCGGAACCACCGGCGCACCGCCGACCCTACCGGCGTCCCGGGCCCCCGGTCCGGGACCGGTCACGGCCCGGCCGCTCCGACGCCGGGCCCGAGCCGCTGGAGAAGGGTCGCACCATGCCGCTGCTGAGCTGGCTCTCGGAAGGCACCGACGAGCGTCCGGACGCGATCCGCGTCGACGACCGGGCGGTGTCCGGGGTGGAGCTGCGCCGCCTGGCCGCGGCGGTCGCGGACGAGCTGCGTGGCGTCGACCGGGTGGCGATCGAGGCGACCGCGACCCTGGAGACGGTGGTCGGAGTGGTCGGCGCGCTGACCGCCGGGGCGGCGGTCGTGCCGGTGCCGCCGGACGCCGGGCCGATGGAACGCGACCACATCCTGCGCGACTCGGGGTCGACGGCGCTGCTCGTCCCGGCCGACGCGGAGCGACCGGCCGACAGCACAGGCCGGGCCGTTGTCCCGATCGACCTGACCCGGCGCTCGGACACCACGCACCCGGAGCCGGACCCGGCCCGCACCGCGCTGATCCTCTACACCAGCGGCACCACCGGCGCGCCGAAGGGCGCGGTGATCTCCCGCCGCGCGGTCGCCGCGTGCCTGGACGGCCTGGCCGACGCCTGGGCCTGGACGCCGGACGACCTGCTGGTACACGGCCTGCCGCTGTTCCACGTGCACGGGCTGGTACTCGGTGTGCTCGGGCCGCTGCGGCTGGGCAGCCGGCTGCACCACGTCGGCCGGCCGCGTCCGGAGCGGTACGCGGCCGCCGAGGGCTCGATGTACTTCGGCGTACCCACGGTGTGGTCCCGGGTCGCCGCCGATCCCGACGCGGCGCGGGCCCTGCGCCCGGCGCGGCTGCTCGTCTCGGGCAGCGCGGCGCTGCCGGCGGCGGTCTTCGCGGACCTCGCCGCGCTCACCGGCCACCGGGTCGTCGAGCGGTACGGAATGACCGAGACCCTGATCACGGTGAGCGCCCGGGCGGACGGCCCGCGCCGGCCGGGCACCGTCGGGCTGCCGCTGCCCGGAGTACGGACGCGGCTGGTCGACGAGCAGGGCGCGACGCTGCCGGCCGACGGGGCGGCGATGGGCGAACTCCAGGTCAGCGGCCCCACCCTCTTCGACGGGTACCTCAACCGTCCGGACGCCGACGCGGCGAGCAGCACCCCGGACGGCTGGTTCCGCACAGGCGACGTCGCCACCGTCGACCCCGACGGCTGGCACCGGATCGTCGGCCGGGCGTCCACCGACCTGATCAAGAGCGGCGGCTACCGGATCGGCGCGGGCGAGGTGGAGGACGCCCTGCTGGCGCACCCGGGCGTCCGGGAGGCCGCCGTGGTGGGGATCCCGCACCCGGACCTCGGCCAGCAGGTCACCGCGTACGTGGTGGGCGACGGCGTGGACGGGCCGGAGCTGGTGGACTTCGTGGCCCGGCACCTGTCCGCGCACAAGCGGCCGCGCGAGGTGCGCCTGGTCGACGCGCTGCCCCGCAACGCCCTCGGGAAGGTGCAGAAGAACCGGCTGCTGGCGGACTGACCGGTCGGCTGCGGCGACCCCGGTGCGGGCGGGTCAGGCGACCGCCGGGATGCTGATCGCGGTGACCACCAGGCCCCGGCCGACCAGGAACCGGCCGGCGAACGCGGCCACCGGCACCCCGCCGAGCACCGGGCCGGGCACCAGCAGGCGGGCGGTGAACGTCCCGGCCGGATCGAACACGATGTCCGCCTCGGCGAAGTCCAGCCACCGGCCGGTGAGCGGGAACCACGCCTTGTAGACCGACTCCTTCGCGCTGAACAGCAGGCGGTCCCAGCAGACCGACGGGTCGGCGGCGGTGAGTGCCGCGGTGCGGGCCCGCTCGGCCGGCAGGGCGATCGCGTCGAGCACCCCGTCGGGCAGCGGCGCGTGCGGCTCGGCGTCCACCCCGAGGGTGGCGAAGGCCGCGGTACGGCCGAGGACGGCCGCCCGGTAGCCCTCGCAGTGCGTCATGCTGCCGACCACGCCGTCCGGCCAGACCGGGGCACCCCGTACGCCGGACAGGATCGGCACCGGGGCGAAGCCCAGCTCGCCGAGCGCCCGGCGGGCGCAGTGCCGTACGGTGGTGAACTCCCGGCGGCGCTTCTCCACCGACGCGGCGACCAGCGCCTCCTCCTCGGGGAACAGGGTCAGGCCGGCGGGGTCGGCGAACGACTCGGCCACCGCCACGGTGGAGGGCAGGATCTGCTCGATCACGGTCGCCGATGCTAGGCCCTGCGGCGGCCGGCACCGTCCCGACGCCGGCCGTAGGGTGCACCATAGGGGTCGGGTACGGGTGCCGGGCCGCGCGGGCGGCTGCCAGTCTGGGGGGTGCCCCGACCCACGGGTGGGACAGCGGATCGGTCGGATGGATGCGGGAAAGCGATGTTGACTGGCAAGGTGGTGCGGTTCGACGAGGTGCGGGGCTACGGGTTCATCGCCCCGGACGACGGCAGCGACGACGTGTTCGTGCACGCGAACATGCTGGACGGTGACAAGTGGGCGTTGACGCCCGGTGTCCCGGTGGAGTATGACGCGGTGGAGACCGACCGCGGCCCCAAGGCCGTGCTGGTGCGGGTGGTCGGCGCGGCAGCCGCAGCGGAGCGGGCCGGAACGGCCCGAGCCGGCGTGACCGTTGCCGGCGGGCGGGGTCGGGAGAGCGGGCAGGTCGCGGGCGGCGCGGACGACGAGGACGGCCTGTGCGACGTGCTCTCCGAGCGGGCGTTCTCCGCGGAGACCACGGAGGCGCTGGTGACCTCCGTGCCGGACCTGACCGGGGCGCAGATCGTGGCGGTGCGTGCCCGGATGCTGGCCCTGGCCCGACGGCACGGCTGGGTGGAGGGCTGACCGCCGCCCGCCTCGTCGCGGAACCACCGGCACGGCGCGGATCAGCCGCACAGGGAGCGTCTGCACAAGGTGCCGGCGCGGACCGGCCTGCCGCAGCCCGGTCGGGCATGGTGCCGACCGGCCGGGTCAGCCGGCGGCGACCAGCAGGGACTTCCTGATCCGGCCGAGCGCGGTGCGGGGCAGCTCGTCGACGAAGTGCACGCGCCGGGGGCGTTGGGCGGCCGAGAGGTGCCGCCCGACGTGGTCGATCAGCACCTGCGCGGTCAGGTCCTCGGCGGCGACGACGTAGGCCGTGACCTGTTCGCCGAGCGTGGGGTGCGGCGTGCCGACGACGGCGGCGTCCCGGACGCCGGGGTGGTTCATCAACGCCTCCTCGACCTGGCCGGCGTGCACCCGCCGGCCGCGGCTGTGCACCACGTCGAGCCCTCGGCGTCCGATGATCCGGTGTGACCCGTCGGCGGCCACGGTTGCCAGGTCACCGGTGGCATGCCAGGGACCGGCCGCGCTCCGCCCGCCGCCGTCGACGTAGCCGCTGAACAGCGTCGGTCCGCAGACGCTCAGCTCGCCCACCGCTTCGCCGTCGGCCGGCACGGGCCGGTCCTCGCGGTCCAGCACCCGGGTCTCCACGCCCGGCAGGGGGGTGCCGACGGCTCCGCCGACCGGTGGGTCGCCGGCCCGACCGGTCATCGCGATGAGCGTCTCGGTCGTGCCGTACGCCTGGACCGGTGCGTGCGAGGTGAGCAGCCGGAGCCGCTCGGCCACGGCGGTGGCCAGCGGAGCGTCCGCGGAGATCAGGATCCGCGCCGCGGCCAGCGACCGGGCCAGCGGGCCGTTCCGCGCGATCCTCGCCCACTGCGCGGGCAGCGCCAGGTACATGGTGCCGGTCGGCCCCGCGCAGGCGTTCCGGTCGAGGTGGACGAAGCGGCTGCCGGCCCGCAGCGCGCCGAGCAGACCGACGACCAGGCCGTACGCCCGGAACAGCGGCGCGCCCTGGACCACGACGTCCTCCCCGCTCCAGCGCCAGGCGGCGGCCAGCAGATCGAGGTCGGCGGCGATGGCGCGACGCGAGATGCGCACCCCGCGCGGCGGCCCAGCGGCTCCTCCGGTGTAGAGGATGACCGCGTCAGCGCCCGGCTCGGGCTCGGGATGGTGCGTCGAGGACCGCTGGCGCAGGTCGACGGGAACCGTGGGCAGCCGGTCGCCGCCGGGCGGGCGCGCTCCGAGGACCACCGTCGCCCCGGACTGCCGCAGGATGCGGTTCCGCTCATGCTGCTCGGCGTCGGGCGGCAGTGGCACGAGCGGAACGCCCGCGTGGACGGCGCCGAGCATGCCCACGACCGTCTCCAGGGTCGGTGTGGCGTCGACCGCGACCACGCCGGCGCCCCTGATCCGGTCGGCGACCGCGGTGACGCAGCCGAGCAGGGCCTCGCTGGAGAGCGTGCCGCCGGCCACCCTGACCGCATCGGCCCGGTCCGCGCCCGATCCCTCCAGCGCCGGCAGCAGTGCCATCCCCGTTATCCCCTGCCAAGGACGTACACGAGTCGCGGCAGCAACTGGGACATCACGACGGCCACAGGACCCTTCACGTCATGGGGTTCGAGCAGCCCCATATCCGGCCATCCCGCCATCGGCGCGGGGTGTCCCGAAATTAGGCTGCGCAATGGTCCGGCACAACCCCTAGCCGCCCGGCCAGGTCCCCTGCCGACGACGGCGGGCCAGGTCGGACGCGATGTGGCCCCGCCTTTGGCGACGGCCGGTAGGTCCGTTCTGGTTCCCGCGCGAAACTGTGGAGAGAATACCGTCCGGCAGGAGCGGTGAAAAATGGAGTCCCATCGACGGCTGAAATTATCGGACGACCATCGGACGAAACGACGGAAAATCAATTCCACAAGCCAATGTCCTTCGATTTTCAACAGGCCCGGCACCGACGGTGGCACCCGCTCCCGACAGCCAGTGGGCGCATAATTCATTTTTAACAACATAATCGCTTAATGTTCCCAAAGGTCCGAATCGGGCATGCCCGGGGCGATGCCGCGACGCAAGCCCCTTCCCATCCGGCCGACGTGACCACCGGAGGGTCACGCCATCGAGGCGGGGGACGTATTACCCCGCAGCAAACAGAGGATCCCTCACAATTTCCCCGAGCCACCAGGCATCCGGCACCTCCCGGAAACAGGCATCCGGCACCTCCCGGAAACCGGACCGGGACGAGCGGGCCGACCACCGACCGGCGACGCGAACCAAGCACCCCGCGCGCGGGGCGTCGCCCGCGGCCGGCCGGGCGGGGCAAACGCTCGCCCAACCCGGCCGTCACCACCGGGCCGACCGGGCTGAACTGCCCGCATCCGACCGACGCCAGCCTCCGTCCGCCCCTGCGACGACTGACCGGACAGGCCCCGAGTGGCATGACGACACGCCCAGCCGGGGCCGGGCAGGGACGAACCCTCGCTCGGCGCCCCGCGACCGGCTCGCGCACGCCTAGCACGGGAAGGCGCGACAACCAATGGCCGACATCGGCATAAAAAGCGACCCCGACGACCGGCGCAACACCTGGTCACGTTACGGGATCAGGCGGCGACTTTCTGTCGTGAATCCCGCGCCCGACGCGTGATGTCGGCGGCAAGGACGCCCGAACCGATGTTTGCCTATCCTTTACAAACCTCGGCTTGCCGCCCAATTGCCGAACTGCCATACTCCCACCATCACGGCGGTCGATAGGGGGAGACCGGCCAAGAGGGGCTGGGGAATTATCGCCGGCACTGGTGGGCTGCAACTCGGAGCCGCCAGTCGGTCAAGTCGGTCGATGGTTGCCCGTCACTCCTCGACGGCGGTCTATATAACCAAAACTGGGATGGGTCGAGAATTGCCGGTCTCCGATTTCGTCGAGCTCCAGGGCCGCGCAGGGCAGGTGGCGTGTCCGGTGACCGCGGGCCGCCCGCTCCTCCGGAGGCCGCGTCGAT
Organism: Micromonospora sp. NPDC047620; assembly: GCF_043205005.1. Taxonomy (NCBI): domain Bacteria; kingdom Bacillati; phylum Actinomycetota; class Actinomycetes; order Micromonosporales; family Micromonosporaceae; genus Micromonospora; species Micromonospora sp. NPDC047620. The sequence continues at coordinate 114,862 of NZ_JBIDDG010000021.1, forward strand.
GGAGCTGACCGAGCGGTCGTGCCAGCTCGACCTGCTGGAACGCCGGCTCGCGGACCTGATCGCCACCGGCGGCACCCCCACCGGCCGGACGGTGACCGTGCTGACCGGCCCGGTTGGCTCCGGCAAGACCGCGCTGTTGCAGACCTTCGCCCGGAGGGCCGGCGAGGCCGGGGCGCGCGTCCTCGGCGCGAGCGCGTCCCGCGCCGAACGCACCGTCCCGCTGGAGGTCGTCCGCCAACTCGTCCGGGCCGCATCGTTGGATCCAGACGACCGGGCCCCCGTCGGGCGGTTACTGGACGCGGGCTCCCTCGCCTGGGCCGACGGCGCCGACGACGAGGACACGGCCCGCAGCACCGCCGCGATCGGCGGGGCCCTGCTCGAGCTGACCGCCCGGGGCCCGCTCGTCGTCGCGGTCGACGACGTCCACCACGCCGACGTGGCGTCGCTGCGGTGCCTCGACTACGTGGCCCGGCGGATCGCCGGCCTGCCCGTGCTGGTCCTACTGACCGAGGCGCCGCGCACCAGGCCGTGGCGCCCCGAGGTCTACGCCGAGCTGCTGCAACCCGCGCGGCTGCACCGCATCCGGCTCCCGCTGCTCACCGTCGAGGGGACGTTCCAGGTGCTCGCCCACCGCCTCGACGTCCCGGTCGCCCGGACCATCGCCGAGGAGAGTCACCGGATCAGCGGCGGCAGCCCACTGCTGGTGCACGCGCTCGCCGACGACCAGGCCGCCGCGCCCCGGTCCGCGGACCACCCCGTCGCCGGCGAATCGTTCCGGGAAGCCGTACTGAGCTGCCTGTACCGCTGCGACCATCCGGTGCTCGAGGCCGCCCGGGTGCTCGCCGTGACCGGCGATTCCCTGCACGGCAACCTGCTGCCCCAGCTCGTCGGCGCCCGGTCGCGGTCCGCGCTGGGCGCCGTCGACGGATCGACCAGCGCCGGGCTGGTCACCGAGGCGGGGCTGCGGCATCCGGCGGTGGGTCAGGCGGTGCTCGACGGGATGACCGCCGAGGAACGCGCCCGGCTGCACCTGGAGGCGGCCTGCCTGCTGCACGACGAGGGCGCGCCGCCGGCGCGGATCGCGCCGCACCTGACCAAGGTCGACGAGCTGACCGAGCCCTGGATGGCGCAGAGCCTGCTCGACGCCGGCGAGCAGGCGTTGGTCGACGGCGAGGTGGAGACCGCCCTGCGGTATCTGCGCCGGGCGAACCGGAGCGCCGTCGGCGACTGCCTGCGGGCGCGGATCCGCTCCGCGTTGGCCCGCGCCGAGTGGCAGCTCGACCCGCAGGCGGCGGTCCCCCACCTGATCGGCGTCGCCACCGCCGTCCGCGCCGGGCACCTGGGCAGCCAGCAGGCGGCGGGGCCGATCCAGTACCTGCTCTGGCACGGTGAGGTCGACAAGGCCGTCGAACTCGTCCAGCACCTCAGCGACCGGGCCGACAGCGCGGATCCCCGGTCCGCGGCCGAACTGCTCGTCACCACCGGCTGGATGTCCACTCTCTATCCCGGGGTCACGGTCGGCCGGCCCAAGCCCACCGCCGCCGCCCGGGACCCGTTCACCCTGGCCAAGGTCAAGCGTGGGCTCGAGGGAGCCTCCCTGCTGTCCGCCGTGCTCGAACGCGGTGACGCCACGGTGGTCGAGGCCGCCGAGCGGGCTCTGTCCACCGGCGGGCTGGACGACGAGCCGAGCATGTGGACCAGCGTCTGCGCCATCATCGCCATGGTCTACGCCGACCGGCTGGACCTGGCCGGTGACTGGTGCGACCGGTTGGGGCGCAGGCCGGCCGCCCGACGCCATCCCTCGCCATCGGCGGCCCTCGCGGTCCTCCGGGCGTCCGTCAGCGGCCGACTCGGCGACCTGCCCCGCGCGGAGCGGCTCGCGGACGAGGCGCTGAGCCAGCTCTCGCCGAAGGGTTGGGGGGTGGCGATCGGGATACCGCTCGCCGTCCGCCTGCGAGCCCTCACCTTCATGCACGAGCTCGACGCGGCGGCCGCCTGCCTCCAGGTGCCGGTCCCGCCGGCGATGTTCAAGACCCCGATCGGGCTGCACTACCTGCACGCCCGCGGGACGCACGCGCTCGCCGCCGGAAGCCCCGAGGGCGCGCTGGCCGACTTCCAGCTCTGCGGGCAGTTGATGACCTCGTGGCGGCTGGACCACTCGGGTCTGGTCCCGTGGCGGACGGAGTCCGCCCGGGCGCTGCTCCGGATGGGCCGCCGTCAGCAGGCCGGGAAGCTGGTCCGGGAGGAGTTGGCCCGGCTGCGGCCCGTCCACGTGCGCTACCGGGCCGCCGCACTGCGGGTGCTGGCCGCCGCGGAGGACGGGCCGGACCGGATCACCCACCTGCGCAGCGCCGTCCGGCTGCTGCGGCAGTGCGGCGACCGGGTGGAGCTGGCGCACAACCTGACCGACCTCGGCCACGCCTACCAGCAGGCCGGCGACCGGCGGGAGGCCCGCGCCACGGCCCGGGCGGCCCGGGACCTCGCCGAGGAGTGCGGCATCCCGCTGCTGCGGGCCAGCACGGCCACCGCCGGCTCCGGTTCGGCCGAGGGCCCCGCCGGCACGGTGGTGGTGGTCGACGGGCTCAACGACGCGGAGTCCCAGGTGGCCACCCTGGCCGCCCAGGGCCACACCAACCGCGAGATCGCCGAGAAGCTCTTCCTGACGGTCAGCGCCATCGAACAGCGGCTGACCCGGATCTACCGGAAGCTGAACGTCAACTCGCGCAACGAACTGGCTGCCCGGCTGCGGCTGCACCGGCCCGGCGCGACCCCGCTGCACCCGCCGTCGCCCGGCCACGGCGAACCGAGGGGCCGTTCCCCCAGACCACGGTTCCGCTGACCGTCACCCGCCGTCCACCGGCGCCGTCCGCCCGCGCCGTCCCGGCCTGACCACCTCCCGCCGACACGGTCCGGCTGGTGGGCGGCCGCCGCCCACCAGCCGAGGGCGGCTGTTCGTCGGGTCACACTCCGTCCGCCGGGCATGCGCGCGGGAACGCGGTATGGCAACGTCGAGGCGTACCGCGGAAACCCGTCGTTCACGGTGTCGTCATCTCCGGCCGACCGGCCACACTCGACACCCCTTGCGGCGCATCGCGCAACCCCTATTGACGGACCAGATCCGCAGGTTTGCGCGCGAAACGATGGGGTCTCGCGCCCGTTGTCGCACAACCCCCCCGATGCCAGACTCGCCTGGGCACACGGACCGTCCGGTGATCGGCATGGTTCGGCAGTGACTTTCCAGGTCCACCCGGCACGGCGGCCCGGTGCGCTCCACCCCTACCCCCGATGGGCGCGGTGGAGGGGCGGCTGTCCGGCAAGGGGGCGGTGTCGGGCAGCGCCGGGGTTCCGGCGCCGCACCGCGTACGAGAAGGGCTGACACGCTGGTGTTGGTGCAGCAGGAGGAGCAGACGACCCGCCTCCGGCGGGCATTCCGCGCGTGCGAGGAGCAGCAGCGAGGTCACGTCGCGCTGGTCACCGGCGCGGTGGGGAGCGGCAAGACCAGTCTGCTGGAGGCGTTCGGCGAGTGGGCGGCCGCCAACGGCGGGCAGGTGATGAGCGCTGCGGGCTCGCGGGCGGAGCGCGGGCTCCACCTGGGAGTGATCGGGCAGCTGTTCCACAGTGCACGGATCGCGCCCGACGCGGCGGCCCGGGTCGAGAAGCTGGTGGGCGACGCCACCTTCGCCACGTCCCTGCCCGAGCCCGGCGGTGAGGCCGCCGAGGGCGACCGGGCCTGGGCTCCCCTGCTGCACGGCCTCTTCGCCACCCTGCTCGACCTGACCGGCGCCGGGCCCCTGGTCCTCGTCGTCGACGACGTGCACCACGCGGACCCGGCCTCGTTGCACTGCCTTCTCTACGTGACCCGCCGGCTGCGCCACGCCCGGATCATGGTCGTGCTCGCCGAGGCGTCGACGCTGCGCCCGCCGCACCCGCTGTTCCGGGCCGAGTTGCTCAGCCAGCCGCACTTCGCCCGGATCACCCTGCCGCCGCTGACCGTGGACGCCGTCGCCCGGCTCGTCGGGGGTGACCCCGAGGCCGCCGACGTCCGGGAGACGGCGGAACGCTGCCTGGGCATGACCGGCGGCAACCCGCTGCTCACCCGGGCGCTGCTCGAGGAGCGGGCCAACGGCGGGACGGGCGACGGCGCCGGCCCGGCCGTCGGCGACGCGTTCGACCAGGCCGTGCTCGGCTGCCTCTACCGGCACGAGCCCGGGGTACGCCGGGTGGCGCAGGCACTGGCGGTGCTCGACCGGCCCGCCCCGACCGAGCTGCTCGGTCACCTCCTCGACGTGGCACCCGAGTCCGCGGTCCCGGCGGTGCGGGTGCTGCGCACCTCCGGCCTGATGGAGGCCGACCAGTTGCGCCACCCGCGCATCCTGCACTCGATCCTCGGCGACATGTCGCCCGACGAGCGGCGCGGCCTGCACCAGCGGGCCGCCGAGGTGCTGCACGACCACGGCGCCGAGCCGAGCGTGGTCGCCGAGCATCTGGTGGCCGCCGGCTGGGCGGACGCGCCGTGGGTGGTGCCGGTGCTGCAGGACGCCGCCGGACACGCCCTGGCCTCGGGCCGCCCCGACGTGGCCGCCGCCTGCCTGCGCCTGGTCTCCCGCGTGTGCGTGGACGAGCGGCAGCGGGCCGCCACCACCGAGATGCTGGTAAGCGCCCGCTGGCAGGTCAACCCGCTGGCCGTGAACGGGCAGCTCGGCGAGTTGGTGGAGACGGCGCGGGCCGCCGGGCGGTCCAGCGACGTCGGCCTGTCCGCCGTGCCCTACCTGCTCTGGCAGGGTCGCGTGGAGGAGGCCACCGAGGCCGTCAGCGGCTTCTCCACCGAGGATGAGCACGGCCCGGGCGGCGTGGCCGCGCGGCTGCGGATGATGCAGCTGCTGGTCGCCCTGTCCCACCCCGACCACCTGGCCACGGTGCGGGAGACCCCGAGCGCGTGGGCCCGGGCGGCGAACGCGCCGACCACGATCAGCCCGCTGCTGCAGGCGGTGACGGTGCTGCACGGCGCGCTGACGCCGACCGCCGAGAACGACACCGTGGCGACCGCCGAGCAGCTCCTCCAGCGCCACCACACGGACGACGGCTCGCTGGGCATGCTGACCGCTCCCCTGCTGGCGCTGCTGTGGGCGGGCCGGTCCGACCGGGCCGCGGCCTGGGGGGACGTCCTGCTCGGCCGGCCGGCCGCCCGACACGCCCCGGTGTGGCGGGCCGTCATCCGGGCGGTCCGGGCCGAGGCGGCGCTGCGCGTCGGTGACCTGCCCGGCGCCGAGCACCACGCCCGCACGGCGCTGGAGGACATCCCCGCCCCGGCGTGGGGCGTGGCGGTCGCGGGCCCGCTGGCCACACTGGTCGCCTGCGCGACCGAGGCGGCCCGGTTGTCCGAGGCCGACCGGTGGCTCGCCCACCCGGTTCCGCCCGGCATGTTCCGCACCCCGCTGGCCCTGCACTACCTGGCCGCCCGTGCCCGGCACCACCTGGCCGTACGGCGGCCCCACGCCGCGATCACCGACCTGCGGCGGTGCGGCGAGCTGATGCGCACCTGGGGCATCGACGCGGCCGGGCTGGTGCCGTGGCGGTTGGAGCTGGCCAGGGTGCAGCTCAGCGTCGGCAACAAGGCGCAGGCCACGCAGCTCCTCCAGGAGCAGCTGCGGGTCCCGCACGGGGTCGACGACAGGACGCGGGGTCGGACGCTGCGGCTGCTCGCCACCACCGCCGCCCCCGACCACCGGCGGAAGCTGCTCTCCGAGGCGGTGAACCTGTTGCAGGCGTGCGGCGACCGGCTGGAGTTGGTGCGGGCGCTCGGCGACACCGGCCAGACGTTGCAGCGGGCCGGTGACTCGGCGCGGGCCCGGCTGCTGGTCCGCCGGGCGTACCAACTGGCCCAGGACTGCGGGGCGTCGGTGCTGGCCCAGCGGCTCATCCGGCGGGAGCCGGGCGAGGTGCTGCCGGCGTACCCGGCCGGCGCCGAGACGCAGGAGCCGGACGACGGGCTGAGCGAGGCCGAGCGCCGGGTGGCCGCGCTGGCCGCCCAGGGCCACACCAACCGCCAGATCTCCAGCAAGCTGTTCATCACGGTGAGCACGGTCGAGCAGCATCTGACGAGGGTGTACCGCAAGCTCGACGTGAAGCGACGCACGGACCTGCCGGCCCGGCTCGTGGCACACGCCGATCCGCTGCCCGAGGACGCGCGGGTCGAGGCGTCCTGACGGTGCGGGCGGTACGGGCCACGACGTGCCGCCCACCGCCGTGGGGCCCCCCCCCCCCCCCCCCGCGGGGCCCCGCCCCCCCCCCCCCCCAACCAAGAAATTAAGCATTGTGGCACGAAAAACGGGGTTGGGCGGGCCCCGTTTACACGGG